>JAGOZX010000029.1 GCA_018058425.1 Sebaldella sp. | reverse complement strand
AAGATAGAGAATTACCTTGAGAATAGAGAAGATAAAGTAGAATGCTTAGAAGTAATTTTAGATAAAATAAAGATTTTAGATAGACTAAATTATACAGAAAAAGTAAAGTATTTATTTGAAAATTTTAATATTATAAAAGAATCAAAAAGTAATATAGTTTATAAAAATCTTCTATATTTATATAATTTAATGCTTAAGTTTGAATCATTAGAAGAATTTTTAGAAAAGATAAAAGAAAATAGAGAGTTAATTTCTATACAAGGACTAAATGAAGCAAATGCTGTAATACTAACAACAATACATAAATCAAAAGGTTTAGAGTATGATACTGTTTATTACTTAATAGATTCTACAGGTAGGAAGGGAAACAGTGGTACATCATTAGAATTTTTGGTAGAATTAGATAACAGTTTCACTAAAGTAGATAATTATATTATTTTTAACGGGAAAAATAAATCTGTACTTGAACTATTAGATGAGCATAAAAATATAATAAAAAAGAATGAAGATAAAAAAGAGGATGAAAATATAAATAATTTATATGTTGCACTAACAAGGGCTAAGTCTAATTTACACATATTTTACTATACAGGAATAAAAAATTTTAGAGAAGATAATTTAGAAAAGGCACTACAAAAATCTGTAGACCAAGAATTAGAAATGCTTTTAGAAACACCTTATTTTAAAGGAGTTTTAGAGGAAGAAGATTCTTTGGTGATGGAACCAGAAAAACAAAGGGCAGATATAAAGAAATATTTTATAGATACTAAAAAATATGATAAAATAATGAAGAATATAAAGTCATTAGACATTGAAAATATAAGAAAAGAAGGATTAGCATTACATTATTATTTTGAAAATATAAAGCATGCTGAAAAAGAAGAAATATTTTTTGCAAAATCTCAGGTATTCCAAAAATATGGGAATATGTTAGGGAGAGAAAAATTAGAAGAAATATTTCATAGAGCTGATAAATTTATACAAAATAATACGGTTCTTTTCGATAAAAACTGGGAAATTTTCAATGAATATGAGATAATAGATGAGGAAACAAGTGAAGTTTTTAGAATTGATAAATTATTAGTGGATAAAAAAAATAAAGAGGTAATTATACTAGATTTTAAAAGTGGTGGAATTCATAATAATGAGCAAATATCTAAGTATGAAAATTTATTAGAAAAAAAATTAAACGGATATAAAATAAAAGGGGAGTTTATTAAATTATAACAAAGGAGTTAGAATGAAGAGAGTTGTAGCAGTCATGATTTTATTATTGTTAATGACTTCTTGTGAAAAAAATGAATTATTGGATGATAACATATTAAATGGAACATATGCAAAGAAATTTAATATAATCCATTATAAAACCATTCCAATGTATGATGTTGATAAAAATACATTTGAAATACTAAGTTTTGATTACGCAAGAGATAAAAATCATGTTTATTTTGGGAGTCAAGTAATACAAGATGTAGATTTAGAGACTTTTGAATTAGTGGGAGAATATTTTTCGAAAGATAAAAATCATGTATATTTAGGTGAAAAGAGATTAGATGGAGCTAAACCAAGCAGTTTTTCTAAGTTAGGATCTGGAGAAACAACAAAATATTTTACAGATAAAAAAAATATGTATAATCGAGAAGGAAGGATTCTAGAAATTGATGTAAATACATATGAAATCATGGAAGATAATTATGTGGTGGACAATAAAAATGTATACTTTGATGGTAGGAAAATAAGAGGAGTTTCAAGATTATCATTTGAAGTAATTGGAGTAATTTATTCAAAAGATAAAAACCATGTATATATAGAAGATAGAATATTAGAAGAGGCTAATCCAGAGACATTTGAAATTATTTATAATAAAAATAAGAATAAAAGAGTTTTTTATACAAAGGATGACTCACATGTTTTCTATTATGGTGAAGTATTAAAAGGAGCTGATCCAAAAACATTTGAGGTAATTGGAAATATTTATGCAAAAGATAAAAATCACATTTATGTGGCTGATAAAATATTAGATATAAAAATTGATAAGTATAAAGTTTGGGAAAATGGCATTTATATAGCAGATGATGAAAAAGTATATTGGGGAGATAATATAGTCAAAGGAGCAGATCCAAAAACATTTGAAGAATTAGGAAAAGAAAATTTAGCAAAAGATAAAAATCATGTCTATAGTGGTGATGTAGAAGTGGATAATATGGATCCTGAATATTTAAAATATATAGGCGGGCCATATTATTTGCATAAAAATGAGGTTCATTATTTGGGAGACTTTGCTTTTTTAGGTAAAAAAAGGAAGTTAAAAACTAATATTGATTCCAAAACTTATGTTTATATAGCAGATGAATTTATAAAGGATAAAAAATATGTATATTATGCAGGTCAAAGACTTGAAAATATTAGTCCTGATTCTGTAAAAAATTTAGAGGATGTAAGTGAAATAAAGAAAAAAATATTAAATGGAATTATAAATGTAAAGAATTAACTTGGAATTGAGAAAAATTTATTCAATAAAAGGAGATAATCTTATGAAAAAAAAATTATTAGTTTTAATATCAATGCTTTTTTTAATAATATGTTTTACTATTCAGGCTAAAGAGAAATCAACAGAAAATTTTATAGAAGTAGATTCACCGTCTATAACAGATACAGTTAAACCTGAAAGTAAATTTTTTGAAATTTTGGAGTTTACAAATACTTCACAAGATAAAAAACTTAAATTTTGGATAGAAAGTAAGCTATATTATGTGGATGATAGTGGAAATAAGCAAGAAATAGAATTGAAAAAACAAACTTCTTGGAAATTAAGTCCTGTTATTGGAATAGGGATAGGAATAGGTTCTGGCGGAAGTAGAGTAGGCAGTGGAGTTGGTGTGGAAGTTTCCCCTGATAGTGGAACATCAGGTAAATATGTTATAGATATAGTTTCAGGTGTGGATTTTAAACCAGGTGAAGTAAAAAATATAACTGTAAATTTTGATTTCTCTAACTTAAGAATAAAGAAAAATAAAAATGTTAAAATAACAAATGGAAAAATCATAGGTGAGATAACTTTGGAAGAAAGAAGTAAAAATAATGCAGATATTGTTATCCCAATAGAAATAAATATAAAAGAGTAAGGCTTTATTTAAAGAGGTGTCTAGTATGCCTCTTTTTTAATGTTTAATTATATAGATGTGGAATTAATATTTGTATTGTAAGAAAATTATAGGTGAAAGTTATTTTTAAAGAAATTATTAAGGATAAAGAGTATTACAGCTATATTTAATATTGGGGGATATTTGTATTGGTTGACAAATATTTGAATTAATGTTAGATTCTTAAATGAGAAAAAGGAAAAGAACTTGGAATGCTTAGAAAAAATATAATAAAAAATCGAGAGAGAAGTGATATTATGAAATATTATGGAGTAAAAAAGAAGTTACTTTTAGTACTATTTTTATTGTTAATAGTAGTTGTTAGCTGTAATTCAAAGAAGGAAGAAGCTCCAAAGACAGATACTGGTATTGAGAAGAAAACTGATGATTCTGAAATTAAACAATTAGCAGAAGAAGCATATATGTTTGGATATCCACTAGTATTGATGGAAAAATCCAGAGAAAAATTAACTAATTTTCCTTCTGCTGGTGAAATAGGGGCTCCAATGAATCAATTAAGTAAATCCAGAAAATTTCCAGACTATACATTTACAGATGTAGTAAGTCCAAATGCGGATACTCTTTATTCTCAAGGTTATGTTGATCTTAGTAAAGAGCCATATATTTTAAGTATGCCTGATATGGGTGATAGATATTATCTAATGCAAATATTAAATGGATGGACGGATGTATTTGCTTCACCTGGAACTAGAACAGAGGGAGGAAAAGCTCAAAACTATGCACTAGTTGGTCCGTTTTGGGAAGGGAAGCTTCCAGATAATGTAAAGGAAATAAAATCACCAACGAATCTTATTTGGATAATAGGTAGAACTGCCACTACAGGAACACCAGATGATTATGCAAAAGTACATAAATTGCAAGATCAATATAAGTTAACACCATTATCAGCATGGGGAACTAATTATGAAGTTCCAAAAGAAGTTCCAATTAATAAAGAGTTAGACATGAAAAAGTCTCCAGATGAAAAAATTTCTGAAATGGATGCACAAACTTACTACTCTCTACTAGTTAAGCTAATGAAAGAAAATCCAGCAAAGCCTGAAGATAAACCAATGTTAGAAAAATTAGCAAAATTAGGAATAATTCCTGGACAAGATTTTGATATAAATAAATTAGATCCAGTTATAAAAAATGCTTTAGAAGAAAGTATTAAAACAGGACATGATAAAATAGTAGAACTGGTAAAACAGTCAAATGAAACTAAAAATGGTTGGAAGATAAACATGAAAATGGGAGTTTATGGAATTGATTATGTAAATCGTGCAGCTGTTAATTGGATGGGCTATGGTGCTAATTTACCAGAAGATGCAGTATATCCAACAGCTCGTGTAGATGCAGATGGTCAGCCACTTAATGGAGCTAATAAATATGTTATTCATTTTGATAAGGATAAACTGCCACCAGTTAAGGCATTTTGGTCTTTAACAATGTATGATGAAAAACAAATAATGGTAAAAAATCCTATAAATCGTTATGCAATAGGAGATAGAAGTAATATGAAACTTAATGCAGATGGTTCATTAGATATTTATATTCAAAATGAATCACCAGGAAAAGATAAAGAATCAAATTGGTTACCTGCTCCACAAGGAGAGTTTAATGTAATGATGCGTTTATATTGGCCTGATGAATCAATATTAAAAGGTACATGGTTACCACCAGCTATAAAAAAGATATAATTATTTGTTCTCTACTTTCTTAAAAGAAAGTAGAGAATTTTTTTGTTTTTAAAAAATAGTAATAGATAATAGAAAACATAAGGACACCCTATAAAAAATAAAAAGATATTTTAAAAATCATAAGGTCATGCTATAATATGTTTGTATATAATAAAAAGATATTTTTAACATGGAGGAAAAATGATATTATCAAAAAATGAACAAGATTATTTAAAGGGAATTTATATGCTTTCAGAAAAAGACGAGTATATCCCAGTGAAAAATATAGCAGATCACTTAGATATTTCAGTTCCTTCAGCAAATGAAATGATAAAAAGGCTTCAAAAAAAAGATTTATTAAAGCATTATTCATACAAAGGAATAAAATTAACAGAAATTGGAGAAAAAGAAGCATTATTTATGGTGAAAGCACATAGAATATGGGAATATTTTCTAGTAAATAAGCTTGGGTTTCAATTAGATGAAGTTCATGATGATGCAGAGTTGTTAGAGCATACTGCTACTAAAAAATTAGTAGAGAGGCTTTATAAGTTTTTAGATGAACCTAAAATTTGCCCACATGGAAGTGTGATTCCTGATTATGTTTTTTGGGAAGATAACTTTAGTTTACTTAAATTGTCTGATGTGAAAATAGGAATGATAGGAGAACTAATCATAAAAAATGAGATAGCTCAAAAATATTTAGAAGAGTTAAATATAAAAGAAATAAAATGGGTGGAGATCTTAAAGAGAATATCAGTAGATGGAACCTTAGTTTTAAGAGTAGATAATAATCAAAATAATTTGATTTTGTCACCAACAGTACAAGAAAATTTTCAATTAAAAATATTGTCTTAAGTGGCAAAACTTTAAAAAATGTTTTTTAGAAAGGATAAAATAATGATAGAAAGTCTACAACAGCTTAATCCAGTTTTACAAGCCTTATTAGCTACATTATTTACATGGTTTGTAACCGCACTTGGCTCGGGATTAGTGATATTTTTTAAAGATATAAAAAGAGGAGTATTAAATGCAATGCTTGGATTTGCTGCAGGGGTAATGATAGCAGCTAGTTTTTGGTCTTTATTAGCTCCTGCATTAGAAATTGCTGAAAAAAATAATTTGGTACCATGGGTTCCAGCAGCTATAGGATTCTTATCAGGAGGACTATTTCTATTAATAATAGATAAAATATTGCCGCATTTACATATGGGCTTAGACACAAGACAGGCAGAAGGAATAAAAACCAGCTGGCAGAGAAGTGTTTTATTAATATTAGCAATTACACTACATAATATTCCAGAAGGTTTAGCAGTAGGTGTTGCTTTTGGGGCAGCTGCGTTAGATCCTAATTCAAGCAGTTTTATTGGAGCAGTAACTTTGGCTATAGGAATTGGACTACAAAATTTTCCAGAAGGAGCAGCAGTATCTATTCCCTTAAGAAGAGAGGGAATGTCAAGACGTAAAAGCTTTTTTTATGGGCAATTATCAGCTGTGGTGGAGCCAATTGCAGGAGTTATAGGGGCTTTATTTGTAATTAAAATGACAAACTTACTGCCTTATGCATTGTCTTTTGCTGCTGGAGCGATGATCTTCGTGTGTATAGAAGAACTTATTCCAGAGGCACAAAGAGATGGAAAGACAGATTCAGCAACAGTTGGAGCCATGTTAGGTTTTACGCTTATGATGATTTTAGATGTAGCTTTAGGATAATATTTTAAATTTAAAGGGGAAATAAAATGAAAAAGAAAAGAGATTTTCGAAAAATATTGTCAATATTTGGCCCTGCTTATTTGGTAAGTGTGGGATATATGGATCCAGGAAACTGGGCCACTGATATAGCAGGTGGAAGTAAGTTTGGGTATCAACTGATCTGGGTATTATTAATGTCTAACATAATGGCAATAATTCTTCAAATCTTATGTACTAAAATAGGAATAGTTACTGAAAAAGATTTGGCACAATTATGTAGATTAGAGTATTCAAAAAAGACCTCTTTTACATTATGGATATTAGCTGAACTGGCAATTATTGCTACAGATTTAGCAGAAGTTTTAGGAACTGCTATTGGACTTTACTTACTATTTAGAATACCAATACTATGGGGAATAGTGATAACAGCTTTTGATACGGTACTGATATTAGCATTGCATAAGTCTGGTAAAAAGACTATTGAAATTATAATAATAAGTTTGATTAGTATAATTGCAGTTAGTTTTTTAATAGAGATACTAATAATAAAACCTGATTTTTCTGAAGTAGTAACAGGTTTTATACCTAAAATAGCAAATAATGAAGCATTATATATAGCAATAGGAATTATAGGTGCTACGGTAATGCCACATAATCTATATTTACATTCTAATATTGTAATAAATAAGTTTAAAATTTCCAAAGAAAAAAAGATGAAATATAGTAAAATAGACTCAATATTAGCTCTAAATTTAGCATTTTTTGTAAATGCAGCAATACTAATTTTGGCAGCAACTACTTTTTATAAAAAGGGGTATTTTAATGTAAATGAGATTCAAGATGCTTATCATTTATTAGAACCTCTTTTAGGAACTAATTTAGCTCCAATACTATTTGGAGTGGCTTTATTAGCAGCAGGACAGTCGTCAACAATAACAGGAACGATGTCAGGACAAATAGTAATGGAAGGGTTTATAAAATTAAAAATATCTCCATGGAAAACAAGAATTATAACAAGACTTTTAGCGATAACACCAGCTATAGCAATAATTTTAATTGGAGGAACAAAAGAAACAGGGGACTTACTGGTATTCAGTCAAGTTTTGCTTAGTTTACAGCTTCCATTTGCAGTGATCCCATTAATACACTTTGTAAGTAGTAAAAAACTAATGGGTAAATATGTAATAAATAATTTTACAAGGATTTTTTCTTGGTTTATAGCATTAATAATAATTATTTTAAATATAAAGCTTGTATTTGATATAGCAGATAATCAAATGAAATTTGGTATTAATATTTTAGGGACATTATTATATGGGACATTATTTATAGCTCTACTATTTCTTGGATATATATTTTATTATCCTATAATAAAGGTAAAAAAATTAGAAGCAGGGAAGTAGAGTATTTAAGTGTATTAAGAAAGTTAATTGTTAAGAGTGTAAAAAGATATCAGAGGAGATGATGGTATGTCGTTAAAAGGTATGATTATGGGTGGGTTTCTTGGAGATGCTTTTGTATTGGGAGCTCATTGGATTTATGATTTAGATAAGATAACAAGTAATTTTGGAATTTATGATCAAGTTAGTGAGCCGTTACCTGATACATTTCATAAAGGTAAGCATAAAGGGGATTTTACACATTATGGCGATCAGGCATTTATGCTGTTAGAGTACATGGTAAAAAATAAAGGCTTTAGTTATGAGGGGTTTAAAGAATATTGGATAAGTGAAATGATGAATTATCAAGGATATAAGGATAAAGCAACAAAAAATTCTTTGGAATACTTTAATAATGGATATTTATATGGATATGAATCAACAGAATTAGGTAGTGTAGCAAGAATAGGTCCTATAATATACTTTGCCAAGTCGGAAAAAGAAGCACTAAAAAATGGAGTAGAGCAATCTCAAGTGACTCATACAAGCTTTCAATCTTTATTATTAACTGAATTTTTTATAAAATTAATATATAAGATGTTGGCAAATGGGAATATAGAAGAGTCAATAAAGTCAATTATTGATGAATATAAGGATACAAGCAAACAATACTCATATCTAGAGAATGCTTATTTAAAGGCAAAAGAAAATTTGGAATATGATTATAAAGACGCAATAATAAATATAGGACAAACATGCGATAGTAGTGAAGCATTTCCGGCGATTTTATATTTTATTTTAAAATATAATAATTTTAAAGATGCTGAAATTGCTAATGCCAACAGTGGTGGTGATTCTGCTAGTAGAGGAATGATTATAGGGATGATTTTTGGTGCAAGAGATGGAGAAGAATCTCTTGTTAGGGAATGGTTAATTGAAATGAATAAAAAAACTGAAATAGAAAATTTAATTGAAAAATAGAGAAAAAAGAATTTTCATAAATAGGTGAAATGATAGAAATCGTGTGAAAAAACAAAATATTTTTAATAAAAAAAGAATCTATTGAAAAAAATTTGAAAAAAGCCTATAATTATTATGAAAAGGGATTATAGAAAGGAAGTAGTGAAGCAAATGAAAATTAGTGATTTTTTAGAGAAAGACAGAGTAATATTAAACTTAACTTCAAAAACAAAAAATGAATTATTAGAGGAATTAGGAAGTACATTCAAAAAAACAGAAATTGTGGATGAGGATGGATTTGCTAGATTTATAGAGAAGCTTAATAACAGAGAAGGTGTTTGTTCTACAGGATTTCAGGATGGTGTCGCTATACCTCATGTGAAAGCAAGAGCTGTAAAAAAACTATCATTAGCATTTGGTTTATCAAAAGATGGAATAGAGTATGATGCTTTAGATAAAAAGTTATCAAAGATATTTTTTATGATAGCTTCTCCAAAAGATAATCCAAATGAATATTTAAAACTTTTAGGAAAGATTTCTGAAATATTTTTAGATGAGCAAAATAGAAATTTAGTATTAGAAGTAAAAAATGAAAATGATTTACTAGAATTATTAGATAAATACGAGATATAATAAAAATCTTTATTTATAATAATTAAGACTGGTGGAAAAGAAATTAGTGAATGATTTAATAAAAAAATCAGTTATAAACAAATTGCATTTTTTGATAAATATGGTATAATATATGCATAAAACAAATTGAATGTTATAAATCGCGAAAAAAAGCTAGATATGTATTTTCTAGCTTTTTTAATTTTCATTTGATATAATTATTTATGGCTTTCGCGAGCCAATATCATTCAATTTGGAGGAATACAGATGTTACGTATATGTGTAATAATAGCCTTTGTGTTAGTATGCCGTGTACTCTACTAGAGTATTCCTCGCCCTTATGGGCAAAAAAATTGCATATCACAAAAATAGACCTAGAATTTTCAATCTTTTTGATTAAAAAAAGGTCTATTTTGTTTATTCATATAGTACAATTATTGAATGTTAGTTTTGGTTGAAATTAGTTTGGAAAACAGGATACTAGGATAAATTTACCCCACTCTACTTTCAAATAATGTGATCTTATTTATTAATACATCCTCTACTTTGTTATTACAAGGAATGATGATATCTCTAAGAGAATCTTCTAGTTTTGATTTTTCAAACTGTATTTTTGCTTCTCGAATCCATGCAATATTAACTTCAGTTCCAACATTTATTTTTGAAATTCCATTCGTAATACACGTTTTTATATCAACATCTGAGACTCCAGTGCCACCATGTAAAACAAGTGGTTTATCTGAAATTTCATTTATTTTTTTTAAAACTTCAAAATTTAATTTAGCTTTGGACTTATACTGTCCATGTGATGTTCCAATTGCTATAGCAAGCGCATCAACGTTTGTCTCTTTTAAAAATTTTTGTGCATCTTCAGGTCTTGTATACATTATGTCATCTTCGTGAACGCTGATTCCCTCCTCAGTTCCTCCAATGGTACCTAATTCACCTTCAACACTTACATTTTTTGAATGTGCATACTCAACTACTCTTTTTGTAAGTTCTATATTTTCACTAAGACTTAGGCTGGAACCATCGATCATAACAGAAGTAAAACCTGCATCAATTGCTTTTTTAATCATCTCAAAATCTTTTGTATGATCTAGATGAAGTACAAATGGTAAATTAGTATCTTCTACTAAAGTTTTCATACTATTAACTAATAATTTCATACCAATATATTCAGCAGTACCATTTGAAATTTGGAGTATAACAGGTGCATTTTTTATGATTCCTGACTTTACCATTGAAGGAAGCATTTCTAAACAGTGTACATTAAATGCTCCTATACCATATTTATTTAATTTTGCATTTTTTAATATTTCATTTGAATTTACGTACAAAATTTTCACCTTCTTTAAAATTATTTTTTTCCATATCTAATAGCATCTTTCGAGAGAGCCATTAGATCATCTATTTTTTTCATATAAATATCAGATAACTCTGGATTTTTATTTTCTACAGATTCTTTTCTTTTTATATTATAAGCCTTCATTAACTTAGTCTGTGGAGACATCATGGTTCTATCAATTTCCAGACATTGTTCAAAATAATCAATTGACTTATCAATGTTTCCAATTTCTAAATTAAATATTCCAAGCTTATTTAGAAGTTCAGCTTTATCTATATTTGATATATTATTATCTAATTCCTTTTCTAACTCAGAAATCTCATTTTTAATACTCTCTATATCTATAATTTTTGTATTAGATAAATTCTCTTTTTTCTTAAAAAGGTTTTTTAAATTCATATTATTCACCTATTTCTATGGGAAGATGAATTTTAGGATATGACCGAAAACTAATCCAACACTAATAACATCAGAGTCACTAAATGTAACGTTTTCAAAGCCAAAGCTTCCTAAAAGTGGAAGTAATAATGCAGGTAGTAATGTAATAAAGAATCCATGAGCAATACCGCCAATTATGGCCCCTCTTCTACCACCAACAGCATTTCCAAAGATACCAGCTGTACCACCAGCAAAAAAGTTCGTAAGCATTCCTGGTAAAATAATGGCAAGGCCAAATAGTGGTAAAATAAACATTCCAAGTACTGAACCAATAGTTGTAGTGATAAAACCTATAATTACAGCGTTTGGAGCATATGGGAATAAAACAGGACAATCAAGTGCCGGAATGGCATCTGGAACTATTTTCATTGCAATTCCTCTAAAAGCAGGAACTATTTCGGCTAATAAAAGTCTTACTCCAGAAAGTAGAACATAAACTCCCACTACGAATTGTACTGCTTGTAAAAATGAATATACTAAATAATTCATATTACCAGCATGGACAGCTATTACTTGCGGTCCTGCTACAATAGCAGGAATTAAATAGATAGGAATCATAACAACCATCATAGATAAATAAGTATCTTGTAAAAATTCAAAACTTTTTGGGAGTTTTAAATCCTCTGTGCTGTGTTCTTTATTACCCACTAATTTTGCAATTCCAGCTTCAAATAAGTATCCAATTGTACAATAATGCCCTAGTGCAATGTCATCGGATTCTGTTATTTTTCTAACAACAGGCTGTGCTATAGCGGGCATTAATACTGCCATAAGTCCCGCAATGATTCCACCCATTAGTATTAACGGCAGACCTCGTAATCCTCCCATATAACCAACAACTGAACAAACAGTTGCCATCCATAGTGAAGCCTGACCAGTTAGAAATATATACTTGAATTTGGTAAATCTTGCAACAAGTATATTTATAAAAAATGCTAGAACCATGATTAATGCAGTTTCCTTACCTAAGGTTTTTTGAGCTATTCCAGCTATTGCACCAACATCTGTAACCACACCTCTCATATTAAATCCTTTTTGAAAAATTTCGCCTAAAAAGGTAAGAGTACCCACAATAATACTTGAACCAGCAATAAGAACTAAAAATCCTAATAAAGTCTTAAAACTTCCTGTTATAGTTTGTCCAATAGACTTTTTTTGAGCTATTAATCCAAGCATTGCTATTAAAGCTACTAAAATAGAAGCCTGACCAAGAATATCATTTACAATAAATCTTAAAATTCCCATTATATAACCTCCTTATAATACACCCATCTCTTTTAATACAGGCTCTAGTTTTTCTCTAATTTCATTTTTATCAACCATTTTTTTTAGAAAAATAATTTTGGATTTAATTTCATAATTTGAAAACTGTGATTCAAAATTACTTCCAGTTACTATGATATCTGCTTTAGTGGATGGAGCAGATGAAATATCGCAATGACTTAAGTTAGCATCAACCCCTAAATCCTTTATGACTGCCTCTACACTCATTTCACATGCAAAACTACTTCCTAAGCCTGCACCACAAACCATTAAAATCTCTAATTTTTTCATACTTCACTCCTAAACTAATATTTTTTTATTTTTAGCTATTAAAACTAAATCTTTATCTAGTTCTTTCTTTTTAAGGTTTATTTTGTCTAATTTTATAAGACTAAGATCACTGTTTTTTATTCCTATCATATAGCCATGTTTGCCAGATAGAAGACTATCAATAGCAAGATTACCAGACTTTGTACCAATGATACTGTCATAAGAACTAGGTGAACCACCTCTTTGAAAGTATCCCAGAATACTGTATCTTATTCTTTCATTTATTTTTTCACTTATTAATTTACCTATTTCAAATGAAATTCCTTGATTACCAGATGAATATTCATCAGAAAGATAAGCACCCTCAGAACATATAATTATCAAGTATTCTTTCTGTGTTATTTGT
Source organism: Sebaldella sp. (assembly GCA_018058425.1). Classification (GTDB taxonomy): domain Bacteria; phylum Fusobacteriota; class Fusobacteriia; order Fusobacteriales; family Leptotrichiaceae; genus Sebaldella. The sequence continues at coordinate 20,757 of JAGOZX010000029.1, read as the reverse complement.
TTTTGTATTTCATCACATATCTTATCAAGATTTAATTTATATTCTGGTAAAAATACCATGTTAGAACCAGAGGCTATAGCAGAAGATAACGCTATAGAACCATGATTTCCACCAAAAACTTCTACCATGAATATTCGATTTGGCATATTATGTGCGGTTTTATGAAGGTCGTTTATAATATCTTTTATTTTATTTATTACAGAATCATGGCCAATTGTGTAGTCAATACCATCAATATCATTATCAATGGTCATAGGGATTACCATTACTGGAAAACCAAAGTCATCAATTAGCTTAGCTGCTTTTGATGAGCCGTCTCCACCACAAACCACCAAAGCATCCATCTTATCTTTTTTTAGTTTATTTACTATTTTTTCTATTCCATTTTTCATCTGTGGAGTTTTACTTCTTGCAGTTTGAAAAAGAAGCTTGCTGTCAGTCACAAATTCCTCCGTATGAAGATTATTTATTAGTTTTGGCATATTAGATAGGATTCCATCAAAGCCGCCGTTGTACCCCCAAATTTTTACATTTCTTGCAGTATTAAGCATACCTGAAAATACAGAGTTTATCCCCGGTGCATCACCTCCACTTGTTATTACTGCAATATTTTTCATTTTACTCCTCCTTTTATTCTTATTTTGATTAATAAGTGTTAGTCCTCATTGAATATTTTCAACACTGTTTCTATAGCTTTTGCATTTATTATTTCAGCTAATTTATCATTATTTATTAAATTAACTAGTTTTGTGATAAGATCAATATGCGAATTATTGTCAATTGCAGCAATACAAACAATTAATTTTACAGGATCATTATCAGGGTTTCCAAAGTTTATTGGAGGATCAAGAGTTATTAGACTGTATCCCAATTTTATTACACCATCTTCAGGCCTTGCATGAGGAATAGCAACTCCATCTGTGATAACAATATATGGGCCTAATTCTTTTACCATTTCAATTATTGCAGTGATATACTCTTTTTTTATGAAGTTATTATTGACTAAAAGATTTCCTGCAATAGATATTGCATCTTCCCAGTTCTTTGCATTTACATTTAATTTAATACATTCTTTTTTTAGTAATTCTTGTTTCACAAATAAACTCCCTTCTTAAAGATAATCACCAGATCTAGTATTATAAGTGTAATACATTATTTCTTTTTAGCAATATCTTGAATTTATGATTTCGTCTATTTTTTTATTTTTAAACTTGAAAAACTTCATAAATGAGCTATAATTAAAATGAACGAAGTAATTGGTGTATAGATTCGTGTATATTTGAGGTGATTTATTATGATATATTTTTTAGATTTAAAAGAGGATTTAAAATTTTTTGATAAAAAAATCTTAAAATTTATTCTTGATAATAAAAGTTTTGACAATAAAGAAAAGATCCTTTTTAATATAATGGAAATAAAAGGCTGTATAAATAGATACTCTAACAATGAATTGGAAGAAATATTAGATGATTTTCTAAATATAAGAATAAAATATAAGATAATAGATGAATTAAAAAATGAGTATAAGGGAAATTTTGTAGTTTCTAATTCATATAAAATTATAAATGATGAGAGTGTGGAGTTTGAATTTTCAAGTGATTTTTTGAATACATTTAAGCCAGAGCATTATTTATATGAGCTAAAATTATCGCTGTTTTTTTCATTTAGTTTTTCTTACAGTATAATTTTATATAATTTTTTGGCTTCAAAGTTACAGAACTTAAATTATATAAAAATAGGCATAAATGAATTAAAAGATACTCTGAATCTAAAGACAAACTATAATAGGTTATATGACTTTGAAAAATATGTTCTGCTTCCATCAATAAATGAAATAAATCAGATATCAAATAAAAAGTTTTTTTATAATAAAATAAAAAGAAATAACAAGCAAAATGGTAAGATAAGCACTTTGGAATTTTTTACAATAAATGAAGATAAACTAAATCAAATAAACTTAATATTAGGTAGTTTTAGTGAAATAAAAAATTATGAATTATTATTTCATAAGATTCTTTATTGTTTAAATACAGTATCTTATGAAAGTCTGTCTGTTATATTAAATGATATGAAAAAAAGAAATAATGAGAAAAATTTTGAAGAATACTTTTTAAGTAAAATAGAGGAAAAAGTGTCAGAATATAATGAGAATTATCTTCTTATCTATTCTGTAAATAATGTGAAGTCATTTAATCAGTATAAATCACTTATTTTAACAAATGCATATATTGTAGATAACTCTTTTCTTTTTTTATGGAGCAGTATATCTAGTATAAAAAAAGGACAGCCCTTTGAATATGAAAGTGATATCATGAAGATAACAGCCAAGTACTATGATGGCGGAGATAAGTTTATAAAAATTTATCAAAAGAAAAGATGAAGAGTTTATAATTGATTATAGTCATGGCTTTTAGTATATAATATAATAAATTACACAGTAAAAAATATTGAAAACTCATCTTAGATGTTATATACTTAATATGATGGAGGTATTATGGAAAGTAATTCTATAGTAGTAGGAATAGCAGGAGGAACAGGATCAGGAAAGACAAGCGTTGCTCATTATATCTTAAATTATTTGAAAAGTTATGCAGTGGATCCTATTTTATTAGAACAAGATTCATATTATAAAAGAAATGATAATCTTTCTTTTGTAGAAAGAGTGGAGCTAAATTATGATCATCCAGATCTAATAGATTTTCCGCTTTTAATTGAGCATATTAAAGATTTAAGAGAAGGTAAGTCAATAGAAAAACCAATTTATGATTTTCAAACATATAATAGAAAAGATGAAACAGAGGTTGTAAAGCCAACAAAGCTAATTATAGTGGAGGGGATTCTACTATTTACTTTAGATGAATTAAGAGATTTATTTGATGTAAAAGTTTTTGTAGATACTGATGATGACGAACGGTTACTAAGAAGAATAGAGCGTGATATGAAAGAACGTGGAAGAAGTTTTGACAGTATAAAAGACCAATATAGAAAAACAGTAAAACCAATGCATTTAGAATTTGTAGTTCCTAGTAAGAGGTATGCAGATGTTATTATTCCAAGAGGTGGTAATAACAAAATTGGAATAAAGATGGTAGCTACAAGATTAAAGCATTTATTATCTGTACTAAATGAAAAGGAGTGATGGTAATGTCTAAAATAGCAGTAATAGGTGGAGGAGCAGCAGGAATGATGTTTTCTACACAGTATAAAAAATTAAATCCAAATGATGAAGTAACAGTTTTTGAAAAAACAAAGTATGTTGCATGGGCAGGATGTCCAACACCATATTATATATCAAATGAGTTAAGTTTTAATGATGTTGTACTAGGAGCACCTGAAGATTTCAAAGCTCGTGGAGTAAATGTTTTGATAAATCATGAAGTGAAAGATATCAACTTTGATAATAAAGAATTAGAGATAGCAGGAAGTGAAATAAGCGGAACTTTTAAATATGATAAATTAATATTGGCATTTGGTGCGAAATCATTTGTTCCAAGTATAAAAGGTTATAAAGAAAATTTAGAAAATGTATTTACACTTTCACATGCTGTACATGCTGAAAAGATAAAAGAGTACTTAGATACAAAAAAGGATCTAAAAAAAGCTGTTGTAGTTGGTGCAGGATTTATAGGTCTGGAAATGGCAGAAGCATTTAAAAAAAGAGGATTAGATGTAACAATTATAGAAAAAATAGATATAATATTTCCAAGTATGAGTCAAGAGATGAAAGAACCAATTTTGAAAGAAATAGAAGTTAGAGATGTGAAGTTAAAAATGAATTCTGGAGTAGTGGAAGTAAAGAGTTCTGCTGATTTAGGACAGAGTTTAGTTTTAGATTCTGGAGAAGAAGTAAACTTTGATGTAGCATTATTTAGCATTGGAATAACACCAAATATTGGTTTTATAAAAAATGATAAGTTAGAAACTAAAAGTGGGAAAATTGTTGTAAATGATAAATTTGAGACAAACATAAAAGATGTTTATGCTTTAGGTGACACAATATTTACGAAAAATATCCTAACAAATGATGATTTATATGTACCTTTTGGAGATGTTGCTAATAAAGAGGCAATAATTTTGGCAAAGTATCTATCTGGAGAAAATGTTTCTTGGAAAGGTGCATTAAAGAGTTTTGCTACATCATTTTATGATATAAAAATAGCTCAAACTGGGCTAAGTCTTGAAGAGGCTAAAAAGCATGGATTTAATGCTGAAAAATTAGAGATGAAAGCAATGGCGAAAAATTCAGGATTTGAAGATTCTAAGCCAAATAAAGTTGAGATAATATATGATAAGGATAAGAAAGTATTATTAGGAGGAACAATTATAGGTTATGACGCAGTAGCTCAATTTATAGATCAAATAGCTATTGTTATTACATTTGATATACCAATAGAGAAATTTATAGATATAGATTTTGCTTATTCTCCTACAAATGCAAGTGTTTGGAATCCTCTTTTAGTAGCATATAGAAAAATTATAAAATAAGAGGAGAAAAAAGTTGAAAAGATTAAAGAATTTTTTTATTACATCAATAATTGGCGGAGTTTTAGTAATACTTCCTGTAGCTTTGATAGTATGGGTTTTTAGTATTTTAGTTAACTTTATAGTAAAGTATATAAATCCTGTTACACATGTGGTAGACAGGTTTATAGGAATAAAATTTGTTTCAATTATAATTGCTATAGCAGTAATTATAACTGTTTGTTTCTTAGTTGGAATGTTTGTAACCACTAGAATTGGAAATTGGATTCATATTAATATAGAAGAGAAACTGCTTTCAAAAATACCAGGATATAAGATGATAAAGGGAGCTCTAAGCCAATTATTTTCAAGTGATAAAAAGTCGAGACCTTTTTCAAAAGTTGTTTTATTTAATTTATATAATAATGATGTTTTATTAACTGGGATTGTAACAGACGATGATAATGAAAAGTATGTTACAATATTTTGTCCAACTGCTCCTAATCCTACATCAGGATTTATTTATCATGTACCGAGAGAGCATGTTTATGAGATAGATGAAACTGTTGAGGATACCATGAGGACAGTCTTATCTGGAGGTTTTGGATCGAATGCTTTGATTAATAAGTATTTGGCTAAGTATTCTAAGAATGAAGAGAGTAATGAGAAAGAAAATAGTTTGTAAATATAATAGAAAATAGGGTTATTTCAAGTTTTAGAAGAAATAACCCTGTTTTATTTTGGGGTCGGTTTTAATAATTTCATGTTTGAAAAAATTTAAATCATGTTATAGATTGTCACGGCGCTGCGCTTCTCACAATGACAAATATGGGGGCTTTTGATTGTGAGAGATAAAACCACAATGAAAAGATCAAGGTATATAATTATAAAATTAGTTATTTTGAAATAATCAGTTTTCCTCCCTTAATAACTTTCTCTATATTATATTCTTTAGATAAAACCACTAAATCAGCATCTCTACCAACTTCAATCTTTCCTTTTGAACTTAAATTAAGCTCATTTGCAGCATTTGTACTTGTTAGTTTTACAACATCTATGATATTAGAACTAAGGTATTTTAGAGCATTCTTAAAAGCATTATTCATAGTTAGTGTACTTCCAGCAAGTGAGCCATTTGCTAATCTTGCTTCGCTGCCTTGAACAAAAACATCTTGTCCTCCTAAATCATATTTTCCATCTTGAAGACCTGCTGCTTTCATTGAATCTGTGATAAGAATTAACTTATCACCTTTACATTTATAAGCTATTTCAGCCATCTTAGGATGAACATGAATACCATCTAAAATTAATTCAGCATAGATTTTATCATTTGACAGTACAGCACCTGCAGTACCAGGTTCTCTATGGTGTAAACCCTTCATCCCATTATATAAGTGAACTACATGACTTGCTCCTAATAAATTAGATTTTTCCACAAGAGCATTATCAGCACCAGTATGTCCCATAGCTGCAATAACATTTTTGTCTTTTAATTTTTGTATTACTTCTTCATCAACTCTCTCAGGGGCAAAAGTCAAGATTTTTAGAATATCCCAGTGATTTCCAATGAGTTTATCTAAATTTTCTATACTTCCATATTGAAGAAAATCTGGGTTTTGGGCACCTTTATATTCATCAGAAAAAAATGGGCCTTCCATATGAATGCCTATTATATTTGCTCCATCTTCAAGATTCATTTTTTTGACATTTTCAACTGTAGAAAAAGCATTTAAAATTCTATCTACAGACTCAGTTAACAAAGTAGGAAGATAAGAAGTAACACCATATTTTAAAACACTTTTTGATATTTTTATTATATCTTCATCAGTTCCATCCATAGCATCATGTCCTTCAATTCCGTGAATGTGAATGTCTATAAATCCAGGAACTAAAAATTTTTCACTACAGTCTATTTCATTATCTCCAGTTATACTGGAAGCTATTTTAAAAATTTTTCCATTTTTTAATTGTATATCACCTTTAATTATTTCATCTTCTAATACAATATGAGCATTTTTTAAAATCATAATGTCTCCTCCTAATATATAAATTATATATTAAGTATAGTACCATATATGGAAAGTGTCAATAAGGTATTTTGGTAAAAATCTCTCATCTGATACTATACTTATACAGGTAATATTGCTATACTATTAAAGAAGTATAATTAAGAAAATATGAGAAATATTAAAATATATCAGGAGGTTTTCCATGAAAAACAAGATTTTTGAAATATTAGAAAAAAAGAAAGCTTTTGACCATGCCATAGCTTTACTTCACTGGGATTTAGAAACAGAGGCTCCTAGAAAAGGTGTTGAAAAAATTGCACAAACAATGGGATATTTGAGTGCAGAGAGCTATAGCTTAATAATTAATGACGAATTCAAAAAAATGCTTTATGAGATAAAGTTAGATGGCTTATCTGATTTAGATAAAAGAGTAATAGAAAATTTGAGAAAAGATTTTGAAAAGTTAGAAAAAATACCTAAAAAAGATTATGTAGACTATACTCAGCTTACAGTAGAAGCTACTGCAAATTGGGAAGAAGCAAAAAAAAGCAATAACTTCGAGATTTTCAAACCATATTTAGAGAAAATAATAAATTTCAATAAAAAATTTATAGAGTATAGAGGATTTACTGGACATCCTTATAATACACTATTAGATGATTATGAAGAGGGAATGACTGTAGAAAAAACTGATGAGTTTTTTAAGAAGATAAAACAGGAATTATTGCCTTTAATAAAGAAAGTAAATAATGTGAATAAAAAGCCTAAAAAGCTTGATAAAGTATTTGATGTAATAAAACAAAAAGAATTCTCTAAATTTTTAGCAGAATATATGGGATTTGATTTTTCTAAAGGTGTTTTAAAAGAAAGTGAACATCCATTTACACTGAATTTCAATAATAAAGATGTAAGAATTACTACTCATTATTATGAAAAAAACCTTGTAAGTTCTATATTTTCTACTATACATGAAGGTGGTCATGCTATTTATGAACAGAATATAAAAGATGTGATTTCAAAAACTGTATTAGGTGAGGGAGCTTCTATGGGAATACATGAGTCACAATCAAGAATATATGAAAATATTTTTGGAAGAAATATAAACTTTTGGAAAGCTGTTTATCCAAAATTACAAGAAACTTTTCCAGAAAATTTAAAAGCAGTTAGTTTAGAAGATTTTTATATGATAATAAATGATTCTAAATCATCGTTAATAAGAATAGAAGCAGATGAGTTAACTTACCCAATACATGTTTTGATTCGTTATGAATTAGAAAAAGAAATTTTTTCTGAAGATATAAATATTGATGAGTTACCTAAAAAATGGGCAGATAAATATGAAGAATATTTAGGCGTTAGACCAAATACTTTTGAAGAGGGAATACTACAAGATGTACATTGGTCAAGTGGATTGTTTGGTTATTTTTCTTCTTATGCTTTAGGAAGTGCTTATGCAAGTCAGTTTTATAATTCTATGATAAAAGAGTTTGATGTGGAAAAAGAACTTAGAAAAGGGAGTTTTAAAAAGATAAATGAATATTTAAGAGAAAATATTCATAAATATGGGAAATATAAGACTCCAAATGAAATAATAAAAGATACTACAAAAGAAGAATTTAATCCTAATTATTATATTAACTACTTGAGAGAAAAGTATGGGAAACTTTATGTGATATAATTAATAATGGTTGGTTATCAATGTAAAATTAAAATAAATTAAAACATAAAAATGGCATTTATACTGCCATTTTTATTTTATTTATGTAACATTTATGACTTCTTTGTTTAAGTAAATAATGTATAATGTGATTATGAAAAAATTTACTAAAATTCTTGTAAAAAAATACAGGTAATTTTATATAATATAAATTTTCATAAAAAAATGAAAAACAAAGGAGAAATAAATGTTGTTTTATAAAAATATAAGTGATTATTATGAGAAAATATTTCCTCTAAATACTACTACAGTAAAATTTTTAGAGGAAGTTTTTATAGATGAGAAAAAAGTATTAGATTTAGCATGTGGAGATGGAAAGTATACAGATGCTGTCTCGAATGAAGAAAGATTTGTTACCGGAGTAGATTTGGATCAAGGAATGTTAAAGGAAGCAAAAGAGAGATATGGAGTAAATAAGAATATAGAATTTCTTGAAGGAAATATGTTGGAGTTGGATAAAATATTTGAAAAAAATGAGCTTGATGGAATATTTTGCATTGGAAATTCATTAGTTCATTTAACATCAAAAAATTTAATAGAGGAATTAATAAAAGCAGCGTATCCAACTTTAAAAAATAATGGAAAGTTTGTAGTTCAGATTATAAATTATGATAGAATTCTAGAAGGAAATATTAATTTTCTTCCGACAATTAAAATTAATGGTATAGAGTTTATTAGAAATTATCATAAGAAAGAAAATAGTAGAATAATTGATTTTAATACAATATTAAAAACTCCAGAAGGAGATATAGAATCACATCAAGACTTATATAGTATAAAAAAGGATGAATTAGTAGAATTATTTAATTCAAATGGATTTAATTTGGAGAATGCGTATTCTTCATTTGCTAAAGAGGAATGGAATAAGGAGTCTTTGCAGAGTATATTTGTGTTTTCAAAATTATAGGTTTTAATTAAATCTATTTTTAGTGAATAAAAGTATATTGCAATAAAAAATATTAGAGAAAATGGAGGAAATATGACTAATATAGAATTCTGGACTTTGATAAATGAAAGTTGTAAATTTGCAAAAATGGATAATGATAAATATCTTAAGATATTGAATAAAAGACTTTTAGAACTAGATGACAACGAAAGATATCAATTTAATTATTATGTGGGGTATTATGCAGGGAAAGCAGCGGCAAATCCAAAACTAGCACTTTTAATGAAAGTAATAGGGGGAAGCGTAACAGATGATTCATTGCTATATTTTGCAATATGGATTGTATCTAGAGGTGAGGATATTTATTTTGAGACTTTAAAAAATCCAGATAAGTTTATTACACTAGTAAATGTTGAAAATTTTCCTAGATTTGATGGTCATTATTATACACCAGAGTTTGAACTGCTTATGTATGCGGGAAGAAATGAAGAGGAGTATGGTATCTCAGGAGAAATATCAGAAGAGGAGTATAACCTTATAAGTAAAATTTACAATGAAAAAATTCCTATGGATGAAAGAAATTATTATGATCTAATAAGAGATATAGATGAAATTCTTCCTGAGACTATAAATTTTTTTGAATTTGATAAAAAAAAGCTTGAAGAATCTTTAGAATATGAAGAAATGGAGAATGATTATTCTTTAAAAATAAAAAATGAAGAAAAAAAATTAATCAATCAATTAAAAAAACAGCAGACTTTTGTAGAACTTGAAAAAACCGTTTATGATATAGAACGTCCCAAAAGAAATGTTCCAATAGCTATTTCAATGCCACCATATAATGAGAGTATTATTATGTATACTACTGGACTGAATGAAAATAAGGATGGTTTTATTATAAAAAAATGTTATTGGCATAATTATAAAACAGGAGAAAATAAAGAGATAAAAAATACAGGCACAGGAGAATATTTAACTAGAGATGATGAAAATATATATTTTTATAGGGGAAATTTAGAAGGGAGTCCTAAGATATTTATTTATAATTTTGAATCAAATACATTTTCTTCTGTAGAGATTGATGATGAAGAGGTTGATAATAATATAATAGCCAATGTAATTTTCATGATTGGAAATGGAGAGAATAAATCTGGAGTGATACATAATGGAAAACTTTATTTTTCTTTAACACTACATGAATCACATCATACTTTTAAGTTTTTAAAAGAAAAATCTTATACTTATGATATAACAACAAAACAAGTATTTGTATTAGGTGAAAATATATCGAATATAGGATTTTATCAGAATAAGATGTATTATCTGGAGTTAGGAGATCACTCTGATGATAACACTTATTATCAGAGTCCAAAAAATTTAATTTGTAGAGATTTAAAAAATGATAAGGAAGTAAAAATAGCAGAAAATGTATCAAATTATGCTATAGATAATGGTATTATCTATTATTCAGCTCAGAAGAAAGATAGAATACATGATTTGATTAGATTAGAAAATGAAAATTCTAGTATTATACTTAAAGATCAAAGGTATTTGAATAATTTTACAGTAGCTGGTCACAATCTATTTTTATCTTTTTATGTATCATTAGAAAATGGTGGGAGTTGTCGTTCATTTATTCTGAATATGAAAACAGGAACTATATGTGAAGTGCCTAATGGAAATCAAATGCATGAAGCAATTATATATGAAAATAAATATATAGCTATAGAAAGTATTTATGATAATAGAAAAGTCTTTTTGAGGATTTTTGAATATGAGTTAGGTTAAAAAAATTAAGTTTTGTATGATTTAAGCTTTTTTTAGGTTATTTTATACTTTATTCATTTAAAATGAAAATAATAGAACATTTGAAGTCAGAAGAAACTGCTAAGAAATTAATTGCAGTTTCTTTTTATGTACTTTGGGAAGTGTGAAATAGTAAAAGGGACAAACTCTAAAAATTTTGTCATTCTGAGGAGCTTGCGACGTGAGAATCTGTTACGTTTAAATTTTGTCACTTTTACTTTGATTTTATTTCCTACACATATATGTTATAATAATTTAAAATATAAAGTAAAATTAGTTTTAATTATAGACATAATATTTTACAAAAGAAAGAAGGAGGCAGCAGATACATAATGCAAGAGAAAATAGCTGTTATAGGTGGAGGAGCTGCGGGATTTTTAGCGGCAATTACATCTGCAAAAAATGGAGCAAGTGTAACTATACTAGAGAGAAAAGATAGGGTATTAAAGAAAGTTTTGGCTACTGGAAATGGAAGATGCAACTATACAAATATTTATGCAGATACTTCAAACTATTATGGGAAAAATTCTGAATTTACAGTAAATATACTAAGAAAATTTACACCAAATGATACAATAGTATTTTTTGAAAAATTAGGAATAATCCATAATGTAGAGGAAAAAGGAAAGGTTTATCCCTTGAGTGGACAAGCTTCTTCTGTGGTAGATGTATTAAGGCTTGAAGCCCAAGAATTGGGAATAGAAATACTTACAGATTTTAATGTAAATAAAATAATAAAGAATAAAGAAGACTTTAAAATATATTCAGATAATGGGGCAAGCTTTGTTTCAGATAAAGTTATACTAACCGCAGGTGGAAAGTCTTATCCAGAGCTTGGCTCAAATGGAAGTGGTTTTGAACTGGCTAAAACTTTAGGTCATAGTATAACAGACTTAAAGCCAGCACTTGTACAGCTGAAAACTGACAAGGAACCTATAAAAGGATTACAAGGTATAAAAGTTAATACTGAGATAAGTATTTTTTATAAGGATGAGAAGGTAGGATTAGGTGATGGAGAACTTTTATTCACTGACTATGGAATTTCTGGATCAGTAATTTTTAATTTATCTTATCTAACTGCTCTTTATGATAACTTGGTATTTAGTATAGATTTTATGCCAAACTATGATTATGATACACTTTTTGAGATGTTTAAAGAAAGAAGAACAAATTTAGCACACCTTACCATGGAAAACTTTTTTAACGGCGCATTAAATAAAAAATTAGGACAGCTAATATCTAAACGTTCAGGAATTGAAAAATTGTCATTACCTATAAGAAGTTTGAGTGATAATAATATAAAAAAAATTATTGATTTAATTAAGTCTTATAAAATAAAAGTTATTGAAACTACTGGATTTAAAAATGCCCAGGTAACAGCAGGTGGAATTTTAACAAATGAAGTAGACAGTAACACTTTAGAATCAAAAAAAATAAGCGGACTTTATTTAGCAGGTGAAATATTAGATATTTTTGGTGACTGTGGAGGTTATAATCTTCAATGGGCATGGGCTTCAGGATATTTAGCAGGAATGAGTGCTTCTGAAAAGAAGTGAAAATTTAATAGTAAAGGAATCTAAATATGTTAAGAATAAATAATATTAAAATGTCAATTTCACATAATATTCAGGAATTAAAAGAAAAAGCAGCAGAAATATTAGATGTAAATGTGAAAGAAATAGAAGAATTTAAAGTAACTGGTCAGTCAGTAGATGCAAGAAATAAAAATAGTATATTTTATGTTTATTCTGTAGATGTTAGAATTGTTAATGAGGAAAGATTTTTAGAATATAAAAATGTTAAATTAATTGAGAATTTTAAATATTCTATTGAAAAATTTGAGAAACCAAGAGAGCTTCGTTCCATTGTAGTGGGAAGCGGACCTGCTGGTTTATTCTCAGCGCTGATTTTAGCAGAAGCCGGCCTTCGTCCAATTATACTTGAAAGAGGTAAAAAGGTAGAAGAACGAAGAAAAGACGTATATGATTTTTTTGAAACTGGAATATTAAATAAGGAATCAAATGTCCAGTTTGGTGAAGGCGGAGCAGGAACATTTTCTGATGGTAAGTTAACTACAAATACACACAATGTAAGGATAAAAAAAGTTATAGATGAGCTGATAAGAGCTGGAGCAGATGAAGAGATTGGATACATGTCAAAACCTCACTTAGGAACAGACAGGCTAATAGAGATATTAAAAAATATTCGAAAGCATATAGAAGACCTTGGTGGCGAATATCGATTTCAAAATAAACTTACATCAGTAAATCATAGTAATAATAAATTAGAGAGTATACTTGTTTCCTCACCAGAAGAAGACTATGAAATAAAAACAGATTCATTAATACTAGCTATTGGTCACAGTTCTAGAGATACTTTCTATATGCTGAATGACAAGGGAATTACTATGACACAAAAACCTTTTTCAGTGGGAGTTAGAATTGAGCACAGCCAAAAAATGATTAATAAGAGTCAGTATGGAAAATTTGCAGATTTACTTCCACCAGCTGAATATAAACTAAATGTAAAAGTTTCAAATGGAAGAGGAGTATATACATTTTGTATGTGTCCAGGAGGTGTTGTTGTACCTGCTGCAAGTGAAGATGGATATTTGGCTGTAAATGGAATGAGCTATTATAAAAGAAGTCTTCCCAATGCCAATTCAGCAGTTTTAGTAAATGTGGAACCAAAAGACTTTGGAAGTGATAGTGTACTTGCTGGTGTTGAGTTTCAGAGAAAATTAGAAAAGGCAGCTTATGATCTAGGTGGTGGTGAATATATTGCTCCTGTTCAGCTTGTTTCAGATTTTTTAAATAATATAAAATCTACAACAATAGGAAAAGTAATACCAAGTTATAGTATTGGATATAAATTAAGTAATCTAAATGACTGTCTTCCAGACTTTATCACAGAGTCACTGCGAGAAGGAATCATAAAGATGGATAAAAAAATAAATGGTTTTATGGGTAGCGATTCCATTATAACAGCTGTGGAAAGCAGAAGTTCATCTCCTATAAAAATAACAAGAGATGAGAATATGTTTTCTAATATTATAGGATTAATACCATGTGGTGAAGGTGCAGGATATGCTGGAGGAATAGTTTCAGCTGCTGTGGATGGAATAAGATGTGCGGAAAATTTATGTGAGTATTATAGAAAAAATGAGAAGAGTATATCAGAGTAATTAAATATAAAATAGGAGGTAAGGCATTTGAATGGTAAAAATAGATCAGATATAAAAATAGGTTTACTAGTGGATATTGTATTAAAGAAAGATCAATCTACAGGAAAACTTACAAGAGGACATGTAAAAAAAATTCTTACTAATAGCAGTAATCATCCTCATGGAATAAAGGTTATGCTTGAAGAAAAAGATTTAGTGGGTAGAGTTCAGGAAATTATCCAATAATTATATTAATATTTAAATTTTATAATTAAGAGTACACATAAAAAATTAAAACTGTTTCAAAAGAAATTTTGTGAACAGTTTTTTTTGAAAATTATGAATGAATTACTTTAAATTTTGTTCTTTGTATGGTAAAATGAATTCAAAGTAGTTGATTTTTAAATTCATAAAAGAATTTAACAAAAACATATAGAACTGACTTTTAACAAATTAAGAAAGAGTTATAGACTATAAATTAGAAAATTGGAGGAATAGGTATGTTAGAAAGAAAAGGTGTAGTAACATTTAAAGGGAATCCGGTAACATTATTAGGAAATGAAGTAAAAGTAGGGGATAAGGCTCCTGATTTTACAGCTTTAAAAACAGACTTATCAGAGTTAAAGTTAAGTGACTTCAGAGGAAAGGTAGTTATACTAACAGCATTTCCATCTGTGGATACAAGTGTGTGTGCGTTACAAGCAAAAAGATTCAATGAAGAAGCTGGAAAATTAAAAGACGATGTTTCTATAATAACTATTTCAGTTGATTTACCATTTGCATTAGGAAGATTTTGTGCAGCTGAGGGAATCGAAAATGAAATTACAGTCTCAGATCATAGAGAATTAGACTTTGGTTATAAATATGGATTTGTAATTAAAGAGTTAAGACTGCTAGAAAGAGGAATAGTAGTAGTGGATAAAGAAGGAACTGTAAAATATGTAGAATATTGTAAAGAAGTAGCTGAACATCCTGATTATGAAAAGGCAATAGAAGTAGTAAAATCTTTAATATAAGAATATAAAATATAAGCTGCTCTGAACTTTCTGGGCAGCTTAATTTTTTTAGTATAAGAGAAAAAATTTGGAGTGTGATAAATATGATAGGAATGCAGTATAAAATTGGACTTCCTAGTGACTATGATATGGATATTATAAGAAATAGGGTAAAGAATAATGGAAGTAAAACAGATGGATTTGAGTCTTTAAAATATAAGTTTTATTTAATTACAGAAAAATCTGTAAATGGAAATATACAAAATTCATATGCTCCATTATATTTATGGAAAGATCATTTAGGGATGAATAAATTCTTATTTGAAGGGCCTTATGATAATATTTTAGACTCATTTGGATGGCAGAATGTGAATATTGGAATTCCATTGCTTACAGAATTTAGCGGGAATATAAAAGATTCGAAGTATGTTTTAGAATTTTCTGGGAGTATTAGTCCAAGTGAGAGTTTGATGGCTGTAAAAGAAAATATTATGAGTGGACTTCCCAAAATTATAGGTAGTTTAGGGTCTTTAGTTATTTATAATCCTGATAAATGGAAGTATAATACGGTTATTTTTTTAGAGGATATTGATACTGGTACATTTAATGCTTCTGTAGTTTATGATATTTTACATATATCTGGTGAGTCAAAATAGATTTAAGTTAAAAACTGATTTCCTTTATTTAATGGGAGTCAGTTTTTCTTTTTATTAGAGTGAGTAGATTTTTTGTAATTTGGTTTATTTTGAGTTGGGCTTTGTTTATAGATTCTCACGTCGTTTCACTCCTCAGAATGACAAACAGCGAGAGACACTTTTTAATTAGTTTAAAGCTTTTTATATTTTATATATTTTTAATACTTAAAATATGTTTTAGATAAAAATTAATAAGCTGAATATAATAGATATTTCAATAGAATGAAAAAAACAAAGCCTTAAATTTGTCATCTTGAGGAGTGAAATGACGTGAGGATCTTAACTTCAAATAATAATGTAGAGAAAATTCACATAAACACTAAATACTTTAAACATAAAAAAAAGCATCCTCAACAAAGATGCTTTTTTATTATGAAAATCCCTTTTATTTGATATTTTCATTAGTTTTAATAATTTGTAACATTTGGATTTTCATTTCTATATTTTTCCATAAGAGTTCTCATTTTACCTTGCTCTGCTCCAATTTCTGAATTTAATTTCTCAACTTTTTTCCAATCTGGTGATGTTTTTATAAGTTCTTTTCTAACATCTAATCTTTTTTCTTGAATTGTAATTCTTGATTTTTCTATTTGAGGGTTTGATGTCATCATGTTATTGTAATATCCATTGCCATTTCCTCTGCCATGTCCACCGCATCCTCCTCCATAACCATGACCACCTCTAGCAAAACCAACTGCTCCTAAAGATAGTACTAAACTTCCAATTAATAATAATTTTTTCATGTAAAATCACATCCTTTTAATATTTTTTAAGAAATTATAATAATTGATTGTAGTGTTTACTATTATGTTATTTATATCTATATTATAGCATAAAAAACAAATAATAATAACATCTATCAGCTAAAAAATAATAAGTTCTTCATATAAAGTTATTTTTTATCAAATATTATTTACACATATAATATAACATTTGAATGTGACATTAATATGTCAAATTCTTTTCTTTATGATAAAAATAAATTTATCTTTTTCAATTGTTATTTCGGAATTTAAATTATTTAAATTTAAAATCATTTTTACTATTGATAATCCTAGGCCATTACCATCTATGCTTTGATTAGTTGCATTATCACCTCTCGAAAAAGGTTCCCATAAAAGTTCTTTGTTCTTAGTAAGCGGTTCGTTAACTGAATTTTCAAAAGTAATTTCTGATTCTGTAATTATAATGCTTATAAGACTATTATATTTAGAGTACTTTAAGGCATTTTGTATTATATTATCGAAAGATATTTTTAATAAATTCTCATCTCCAAAAATTTGAATATTATTTTTTACTATGTTCCAGCTGATATCTTTTTCTAATTCAAGTGTCTCATATTTTTCAATACTATTTTCTATTAATTTAACAGCATTTACTTCCTTCATGTGGATTTTTTTTCCAGGTGAAGATAATTTTGAAATTGTCAAAAGATTATTTACTAAATCACTCATTTCTAAACTTTCTTTAAAGATAGTCTTGTAATACTTAATTTTTTCATTTTCCTCTTTGATTATACCGGATACTAATGCTTGAGCATGCGTATTTATAACCGTTATAGGGGTTTTTAATTCATGTGAAGCATTTGATGCAAAGGATTTAAGGTTTTCAATTGCTGCTTCTAAATTCTTTGACATGGTATTTATACTCATACTTAACTCGCCAATTTCATCACTTCTATCTATTTCTGTTTTTTCTGAAAAATCTAAAACAGAGATTTTTTTAGCAGTTGTATTTAGTTTCTCTAGATCTTTTGTAATTTTTTTAGCAAAAATCCTACATATTATAGTACTTATAGTTAGAGCAGTGATAGTTGTTATTATATTAAATATTGAAATCTCTTCTCTATAAGTAGTAAAAGCTGAAAGAGAAGCACTAAGAGTAAGCTGTTTTCCTTGAGGAAGGGGTTCCTCATAGACTAACATTCTAATACCCGTTCTTCTCATTTCAGTGATGGAAAAATATGGGTTTTTAAAATTAGTGACTTTTTGATTATTTCCCATATGCATTCTTCCCATATTATGAGAACCACGCCTTGGTTGGTTAACAATACTTACATTTATTCCTTCTTCATATTTTACCTTTTCTATATACTCTGTTAAAAGATAATTTTGATCAGGAGGAAATTCTTTTATTTTTTTACTTATTGCTGTCATTTTACCTATTTTTCTATGAATAAAAAACTTATCAAGAAAAAATAAGTTAAAAATGTAGCCAAGAAAAACTGTTATTAGAATTATAAATATAGAAAAAATAAAAATTCTTTTGAAAAAATTAATTTTTATTTTCATCAAACATATACCCCATTCCTCTTATTGTTTTTATTAGATGGCTATGATCCCCTAATTTTTTTCTAATCCTTTTTACTAAGGTATCGACAACTCTGTCATCTCCATCAAAGTCATACCCCCAAATTTCATTTAGTAATGTCTCTCTTTTAAATAGGACACCTTTATTTCTAATAAAATAATCAAGTAATTGAAATTCTTTTTTAGTAATTTCCACATGTTTATCATTTATAAATATTTCACTATTTTTAAAATTAAAGCGGAACCCTTCATATGTATAAATATCTTCTTTTTCAATTTTCAATATTTTCTTTATTCTTATAGTTAATATTTTTAGACTAAATGGCTTTGTTATGTAATCATCGGCTCCAATACTGAGACCTTTGACTTCATCTAGTTCAGTATCTCTTGCAGTCATTATAATAATAGGTTTATTGGACTCACTTCGTATTTCTCTACAAACAGCCCACCCATCTTTTTTAGGAAGATTTATATCAAGTAGTATTAAATCTGGATTTTTATCATAAAATAAATCCAATGCAGCTTCCCCATCAGACGCTTTGAAAATTTCAAAGTCTTCTTGAGAAAGAGTGTCTACCAGCACTTTCATAAGGTTAACTTCATCTTCGACTATTAATATTTTTTTTCTCATAATGTCACCATCATTTCATTATTTTATATAATTATTATACACTAATTTTGTGTTATAACAATGTCAAATTTTTTTAAATTTTTAGCAATATGTTAGAATTTTTAATAACGATAAATTTTATAGTCATAGACATTGGATTATCAAATGTTAAATAATAAGAGGTATATAGAAGTAAAAAAATATAAAGTGCATAATTTCCTCAGTTAGTTCCTATAAAAAAGTGAAATGAAATATTTTTTATGATATAATAATATTGGTGATAAAAACTATGAAGAAAGAAAAATTTTTAGAACTATTTTCTAAAGAAGTAGAAAAAGATGCACAAAAATTATATAATTATTTTGAAACAGCAAATAAATATGAAATAAATATTTGTACAGAAGAATTCTACACGCCAAACTTTTGGAAAGAATTGGGAGAAAAAATAGGTTCTATTAAAATTAAAACACATGGACTTACAGATATATCAGAACGGCGACAAATTTTATTTATAAGTGATGAGAGTCAAAATTTAGAATTTTCATATAAAATATTGGAAATTAAAAATTTATCTAAATTTAAAGAACAAGAACATAAAGACTATTTAGGGTCTATCTTAGGACTAAATATCAAGAGAGAGTTATTGGGGGATATAATGGTTTTAGAGGATAAAGCCTACACTATTGTATCGGATAAAATTTCAGATTATTTAATAAGTAATCTAGACCAGATTGGGAAATCCCCATGTGAAGTAAAAATAGTTGATAATATTTTAGAAATTCCAAGTACAGAATTTAAAGAAGTTGTAATAAGAGTGAGCTCTGAAAGACTTGATTCTATTGTTTCAGAATTAATTAATATATCAAGAACAAGTGTTGTTTCTGGAATAGAATCTGGAAATATAATGTTAAACTATGCTATACAGAAAAGAAAAGATAAATATATAAGTATATCTGATGTCATAACAATAAGAAAACATGGTAAATACATTTTTTCAGAAGATTTAGGTGTAACCAAAAAAGGAAAGAAAAAATTATTATTTAAAAAATATACTTAATTGGAGAAAAATATGACAAAAAATCAATTTGAAAAATTTAAAAAATTAAGAATAGAATTTAGAGAAAAAATTAGTTTTTGGAATGAGAAATATAATGAGATTTTTAAGGAAAAAATAGAACAAATAGAAGGATATGAAATTACAAATTCTTTTATATATAATGAAAAATTAGATGACTTAACAGAAAAGTCAGATATAAAATATATTTGGATTCAAGATAATCCAGGTTATACTGAGATGTTGCAAAGTCGTTATGCTGTGGGAGCAAGTGGTAAAGCTGGGCAGAACTTTTTAGAAAATACAGGATTAGTGGATAGCTTTGATAAAGAAGTTATAGTTCTAAATAAAGAGCCTATTCATACAAAGGTTACAGCGAATTTATCTAAGCTAAAAAATAAAGACTTACAAGATGAAACTCAAGTATACATGTCTAATTTTATTTACAGATTACATAAAATATTTGAATGTGACTTATGGATTCTTGGTTTGTCAAATTTAAATAGTATATTTAAGGCTTTTAAGGAAAGTATGAAACTTTTGTATAAAGAGGATAATTTAAATAAAAAGGTTTTTTTATACTATCACTTTTCACAGGGACAGTTTAAAAAAGCGTACAATCTTAAAGAAAAAGAATTAAATACAAATGATACTCAAAAAATTTTAAATAATATAGGTATCGAAAATAGAAAAAAATATTTTGATTTTTAGGAGGAAAAGAATGAGAGAGGTAAATCCAAGAGGTAATAATGCAAAGCTTTTTTTAATGAGTCTTTCTTCATCGCTAGCTATAGTCTTAGTTGTAGCATTTTTGAAAATAGCATTAGAAGCTTTTTTATCAGTTATTTGGCTGGTGATACCTTTAACTATTATTACTTTTATAATATTAAAGTTCAGAGACAATTAATTATAAAAAGGCGGGATTAGATGATAGGGAAGTATAAGAAAATTATATTTTTAAGTTTATTTTTTATTTTTGGAAGGGAGATAATAATGGCAAAAACTTATGAAACAAGAGAAGAAATACCACAGGAATATAAGTGGAATTTATC
>JAGOZX010000092.1 GCA_018058425.1 Sebaldella sp. | reverse complement strand
ATTAAAAGCATTATTTAAAATATTTTACGCTACTTTTTTGGATTGTGGAAAACACAAATCTTTGGGATACATTATGAATCTTCCATCGTAAGCTTTTAGGCAATTTTATATTGAAAGAAACTCTATATGGAAATGTGGAAAAGCCTTGAAAAAAAGAAAAAAATATGTTAATATATTTAATGAAATAAGTTTGATTGCAAGAGTGGGTGTTCCACTCTTTGCTTTTTAAATAAAGAGGTGATAATCAATGGAGGAGATTCTTTTAGAAATAGAAAAGACAATGGCTTTTTATTTGGATGAAATGAATCTAGAATTAGCAGACTTGGAATATGTCGCAGATGGCGGCTATAACTACTTGAGAATATATATCGAGAGAGTTGAAGGCGTAACTAGTATTGAGGACTGTGTTAGTTTTAGCGAAAAAATTGATCCGTTAATAGAAAATCACATAAAGGATAAGTTTTTTCTGGAAGTATCTACACCAGGGCTGGAAAGAAGATTAAGAAAAGAGAAGGATTTTTTAAGATTCAAAGGTAAAAAGGTGAAAGTAGCTCTAAAAAGTAAGATTAATGACAAAAAGACTCTGGAGGGATATATAAAAGATTACATCAATAATGAAATAATTGTTGATGTAAATGATAGTATAGTGAATATTCCAATAGAAAAAGTGAAAAAGGCAAATCTTGTTTTTGAAATGGCAGATTTTAAGGAGGAAGTATGAAAGCGAAAGATCAGAGAATCTTTTTAGAAGCTTTGGATGAGTTAGAAAAAGAAAAGGGTATAAAAAAAGAGGAGTTATTAGAGGCAATCGAAACTGCATTATTAGCAGCATATAAGAAAAATTATGGTGAAAAAGAAAATGCAGAAGTAACAATAAATAAAGAAACTGGAGAAGTTAAAGTTTTTTCTAGAAAGGAGATTGTGGAAGAAGTAGAAAATCCTGAATATGAAATTAGTCTAGAAGATGCTAAGAATTTCAAGAAAAGAGCAAAAGTTGGAAGCAGTGTAGAAATGGAAATTAATGCAGAAGATTTTAAAAGAAACGCTATACAGAATGCTAAGCAGATAGTGATCCAAAAGGTCAGAGAATGCGAAAAACAAAATATCTATAATAATTTCAAAGAAAAAGAAAATTCTATAGTAATGGGAATTGTTAGAAAAGTAGATGAAAAAGGAAGCTTATATATTGACATAAATGGCTTAGAAGCTATAGTGCCTGAAAAGGAGCTTTCAGATTTAGATGTTTTCAGACAAGGTGACAGAATAAAAGTTTACATTGGTAAAGTAGAAGAAGGAACAAAATTTACTAAAACTTTTATATCTAGAAAAACAGAAGAGATGATAAGAAGACTGTTTGAACTAGAAATTCCAGAAATAGAGGATGGAGTAATAACTATAAAATCAATAGCTAGAGAAGCTGGAAGCAGAACAAAGGTAGCTATTTATTCAGAGGATCCTAATTTAGACGTAAAAGGAGCTTGTATTGGAAAAGGTGGAATGAGAATACAAAGCATAATTGACGAGCTAAAAGGAGAAAAAATAGATATTGTTTTATGGAATGAAGATATTAGATATTTTGTGAAAAATGCACTAAATCCTGCAGAAGTAATTTCGGTAGAAATTATTGAAGAAGATGGGGAAGAAGTAGCAAAAGTAGAAGTAGTAAGCGATCAACTCTCATTAGCAATAGGGAAAAAAGGACAAAATTCAAGATTAGCTGCAAAGCTTTGTAATGTAAAGATAGATATTTCTACCACAGAAGAGTGATATTATGCCAGAGAGAATGTGTGTTATTTGTAAAAAAAGAGATGGAAAGGATAATTTATTTAGATTTTCATCTATAGAAAACAGATATTTTTATGATAAAGAACAAAAATTTCAAAGCAGAGGATTTTACTTATGTAAAGATCCTGCATGTTTAAATTCTTTATCAAAACACAAGAAAATTAAAATAGAAATAGAAGAGTTAATGAAAATATTAGATGAAAATAAAAATAATAGTCCAGATATTTTAAAAATTTTACAAAGTATGTTAACATCACCAAATTTAATTTTTGGTATTGATGAGAACATAGATGCAATAAAAAGAGGAAAAGTAAAGCTTATTGTAATTCCTAGTGATGTAAAACCGAATATTCTTATAGAATTCGAAAATTTATGTTTAAAATATAAAGTAAAAAAAATTGAGGTAGCGAGTAAAGCAGACTTGCTAGAAGTATTTAATAGAAATCTAAATATAGTGGGAATTATAAATAAAAAGGTAGTAGAGGGAATAATGAAAAAATTGGAGGTGACAAATGAGAGTACATGAGTTGGCAAAGGAACTTGGATTTGAAAACAAGGAATTTATTGAAAAACTTAAAAAAGTTGGAGTTGATGTGAAATCTCATTTATCAGGATTAAATGATGAACAAGAAAAGTCAATAAGAGGAAAAGTCAAATTTAAAAGTACTGCAGATTCAGACAAAAATTCTAAAAAAGAAATGGATGTAAATAGAGATAAAATGAAGAATGAAAATCATATAGTAAAAGAGAAGATAGTATTTGGTGCGCCAAAAAGTAATGTTGAAACTGAAAAAGCTCCTAAAGAAAATGAAACTAAGTCAGAGACTATAGCTGTAGAAAAGGTTGAGACTGTAGTAAATGTAACTCCAGTGGAAAAAAAGACTGAGAGCAATGAGCCTAGTAAACCAGTTGAGGAAGTAAAAAAGACTGAGGAAGAAAATACTACACAAGGGAATAACCCAAATAGAAGCACGAACTGGAAAAATAATAATAATCAAAATAGAGATCAAAATACAACACAGGGAAATAATCCAAACAGAAGCTCAAACTGGAGAAATAATAATAACCAGAATAGAGACCAAAACAGCACACAAGGGAATAATTCTAATAGAAGCTCGAACTGGAGTCAAAATAGACCAAATAATCAGAACAGAGACCAAAATAGTACACCAGGAAGCAATCCAAATAGAAGTTCGAATTGGAGAACTCCAAATAGCCAAGGAAGTACAGGTACAGGAGACAATCCAAACAGAAGTTCAAACTGGAGAACACCAAATAACAATCAAAATAAAGACCAAAACAGTACACCAGGAAATAACCCAAATAGAAGCTCAAACTGGAGAACACCAAATAATAACCAGAATAGAGATCAAAATAGTACATCTGGGAATAATCAGAATAGAAGCTCGAACTGGAGCCAAAACAGACCAAATAATAACAATCAAAATAGAGATCAAAACAGTACACCAGGAAATAACCAAAATAGAAGTTCAAACTGGAGTCAAAATAAACCGGGAAATAACAACCAGGGCAGAGATCAAAACAATGCCCAAGGAAACAAGGATGGTGTTACACCAGCAGTAGAAGAGAAAAAAACAAAAACAATCAAACCTTCAGTAAAGAAGAAGTTTGATAAAAAGAAATATGAAGATGAAAAAAGAAAAAAAGATGAAGAGAAAAAATTAAATGATATTAGATCAGATTTCAGAAAAGAAGATAAAAAGAAAAGATCTAAGAAAAGAGATAGAAATTTTGGTAAAAGTGATATTATCAGAGCTGAAGGCGAAGATATAGGAACTATCAAAATTAGAGATGAGATTTCTATTAAAGAATTAGCTGAAAAATTAGGTATCAACATATCTGATATTATCAAAAAATTCTTTATGGAAGGGAAAATTCTTACTGCAAATGCTATATTGAACTTTGAAGAAGCAGAAGGAATTGCACTAGAATATGAAGTTTTAGTGGAAAAAGAAGAAGTAGAAGAAATCAGCTACGGAGATAAGTATGACTTAGAATTAGAAGATAAAGTTGAAGAGTTAAAAGAAAGACCACCAGTAATAACAATAATGGGGCACGTAGATCATGGAAAAACTTCATTATTAGATGCACTTAGAAAAACTCATATTATGGATGGGGAAGCTGGAGGAATAACTCAAAAAATAGGAGCTTATCAAATAAAATGGAAAGAACAAAAAATTACATTTATTGATACTCCAGGCCATGAAGCTTTTACAGAAATGAGATCAAGAGGGGCAAAAGTAACTGATATAGCTATATTAATAGTTGCAGCTGATGATGGAGTTAAGCCACAAACAGTGGAAGCAATATCACATGCAAAAGAAGCAGGCGTTCCTATAATTGTAGCAATAAATAAAATTGATAAACAAGGTGCTAATCCTCTAAAAGTAAAACAAGAGTTATTAGAATATGGATTGGTTGCTCCTGAATGGGGAGGACAAACTGAGTTTGTAGAAATTTCAGCTAAAAATAGAGTTAATTTAGAAGAGTTATTAGAAACAATAGTTATTACTTCTGAATTATTAGAATTAAAAGCAAATCCTAAAAAGAGAGCAAAAGCAGTGGTAATAGAGTCTAGATTAGATCCTAAAATGGGAGCTGTAGCAGATATCTTGATCCAAGAAGGACAATTAAAAATAGGAGACATCTTTGTTGCTGGAGAATCTTATGGAAGAGTAAGATCTATGCTTGATGATAAAGGAATTAAAGAAACTAAGGCTAATTTATCACAACCAGTGGAAATAACTGGATTTAATAATATTCCAGAAGCTGGAGATGTATTATATGTGGTAAATAATGATAAACAAGCTAAGAAAATAGTAGAAGATTTCTTGAAAATGAGAAAACAAAATGAACAAAACAAGAAAAAGCATATTTCATTAGAGAGTTTATCAAAAGAACTAGAAGATCAACAGTTAAAAGAGTTAAAATGTATCTTAAGAGGAGATTCTAAAGGATCAGTAGAAGCCTTAAAAGAGTCATTAGAAAAGTTATCTGATGAAAAAGTTATGATAAATATAATCCAAGCAAGTGCTGGAGCAATAACTGAAGGCGATGTAAAATTAGCCGAAGCTTCAAATGCTATAATAATAGGATTCCATGTAAGACCAACTACACCAGCTAGAAATGAAGCTGAAAAATTAGGTGTAGAAATAAGAACTTATAATGTTATCTATCATATAACAGAAGAAATAGAAAAAGCAATGAAGGGATTATTAGATCCTGAATTTAAAGAAGTTTACCATGGTAGAATAGAAGTACAAAAAGTATTTAAAGTAACAGGTGCAGGAAATATAGCAGGAGCAGTTGTTGTAGATGGTAAAGTCTTAAGAGATTCTCAAATAAGAGTCCTTAGAGATAGTATAATTATGTATGAAGGTGAAATTGGTTCATTAAAAAGATTTAAAGATGATGCCAAAGAAGTTGTAAATGGACAAGAGTGTGGTATAGGAATTAAAGATTTTAATGACATAAAAGAGGGAGATCTTATAGAAGCATATATACTAGAGGAAATTCCTA
Source organism: Sebaldella sp. (assembly GCA_018058425.1). Taxonomy (GTDB): domain Bacteria; phylum Fusobacteriota; class Fusobacteriia; order Fusobacteriales; family Leptotrichiaceae; genus Sebaldella. Next base: position 7,170 of record JAGOZX010000092.1, on the reverse strand, counting down.
GATAAGGTGATTTAAATGAATGATAGAAGAAGACAGGGGTTAGAAAAGGAGATTTCTAGAATAATAGGAACAACTTTATTAACTGAGATTAAAAATGAAAAAATAAATAGATTAGTTACAATAAAAGAAACAGTACTTAGTAAAGATGGAAAATATGTAGATTTATTCTTTTCCATCTTGGATTTGGACGAGAAACTTAATAAAGAAAAATTAATAGAAGAATTAAATAAATTAAAAGGATTTTTTAGAAAAAAAATAGGTTCTGAATTAACGATAAGACATACACCAGAAGTGAGAATGCACATTGATAATACAACAGAGTATGGTATAAGAATATCTTCTATTCTGAATAAAATAGTAAAAAAAGATAGTGAGTGATGTCATGAAATGGGAGTTATTAAATTATAATCATGAATACATTCAGAGAAAGAGTTCAGAGTTTCAGACGGATAACTTAATAACAAAGTTGCTATTAAATAGAGGAATTACAGATAAAGAAGATGTAAAAAGGTTTTTAAGTCCTTCAGTGGATGATATAAATAATCCCTTTTTATTTGAAGATATGGAAAAAGTAGTAGAAAGAATTATTGAAGCTAGAAAAAATAAGGAAAAAGTTTTTATATATGGAGATTACGATGTAGATGGAATTTCCGGGACAGCTTATTTAATAATAGTTTTAAGGAACCTTGGAATAAATATAGATTACTTTATTCAAAATAGAGTCCATGAGGGTCCAAAAGTAAATAAGCATTTTATTAGTTACATAAAAAAGAGAAATGCTAAATTAGTGGTAACAGTGGATACCAGCTTTGGAACTACAGAAGAAATGGAATTACTAACAAAACATGGTATTGATCTAATAATTACAGATCACCATAGACAAACTAATAAAGTAAAGACAAATATAAATACAATAAATCCAAAGATAAGTAATAAGTATCCTTTTAAGCATTTATCAGGCTCAGGAGTAGCATATAAGCTAGCTGATGCAGTGTATGAAAAGCTGGGAGTAAATAAAAAGATACTTTATGACTATATGGAAATAGTTATGATAGGAACAGTAGCAGATGTAGTTCCTATGACTGATGAAAATAGATTTATAATAAAACAAGGCCTGGCTAATTTAAAAAAGACAAGAGTAAAAGGCCTTGAATATCTAATAGTTTACTTAAAACTAAACGGTCACATTATAAATACAAGTGATATTGGGTTTTATATAGCACCAATGTTAAATGCTTTAGGCAGAATAGACAGTTCAAAAATGGTTGTAGACTTTTATATAGAAAAAGATGACTTTAGAATATTTAATATAATAGAAGAAATGAAAAGAGCTAATAAAATAAGAAGATATTTAGAGATTAATATTTATAATGAGATAGAAGAAAAAATTTCTAAAATGAAAGAAAAGCCAAAGTACATATTTATGAAAAGTAAAAGATGGCATTCTGGAGTTACAGGAGTGGTTTCATCAAGATTATCATTAAAGTATAATGTTCCTGTAATAATAGTTTCTATAAAAAATGGTTATGGAAAAGGATCTTGCAGAAGTGTGGAAGGACTAAATATCTTCGATATATTAAAAGAGATGTCGCATAAGTTTGAGAGATTTGGTGGTCACGATTTAGCTGCTGGCTTTCTTGTTACAGAAGAAGTCTTGTTTCAGATAGAAAAGTATTTAAAAAGTAAACTATATAGATTAAATAAGTCTGATACAGAAAAAAAGATTTCTATTGATTCATATTTATCAATAGAGAACATAAATAAAACTATAGTGAATGAGATAAATAAACTATCACCATTTGGTCTTGATAATCAAGAACCTAATTTTATAGATAAAGATGTGACTTTTGTTAATTTCACAAAATTTGGAGTGGATTCTAGACACTTTAAAGGAGTGGTTTCTAAGGGCAATAAAAAAATGCCAGTAATAGGGTATAACTTAGGAGAAAAAATAAATCATCAAAATTTTAATCAAAAATTTGAAATTATTTATACTCCTGTGGTAAAATTTGGAAAAAGCGATTTTTATATAGAGTTAAAAATAAAAGATTTTAAATAATAATAGGAGGAAAAATGTACGAATTAAAAAAATTAGAAGGATCAAAATACGAAATAAGAATAGTAAAAGAGAAGGCAGAAGTAAATGAAATAAAAAAAGCGGTAATAACTAATCTAAAGAAAACAATAAAAATCCCTGGATTTAGACAAGGTCATGTACCTGAAAATGTTATAGAAAAAGATTATGCTGGAAATATAAGAGAAGAAATCGCTAATAAAGTAATAGATGAAGAATATCCAAAAATGATGGAAAAAGAAAATATAAAGCCAATAGATTACCTAAAAATAAAAGAATATAACTTAGATGATGATAAGCTAGAACTAGTATTAGAACTTCAAGTTATGCCAGAAGTTAAACTAGGAGACTATAAAGGTATAGAAGCAGAAAAAGTAATAACAGAAATTACTGATGAAGTATTAGAAAAAGAGTTAGACAGATTAAGAGAAGCAAATGGGAAATTAAAAGAAATAGAAGAAGATGCAGAAGCTGAATTAGACGATGTTGCAAATATTGACTTTGAAGGATTTATTGACGGGGAAGTTTTTCCTGGAGGTAAAGGTGAAGGATTTGATCTTAAATTAGGTTCTAAATCATTTATAGATACTTTTGAAGATCAAATATTAACTCATAAAAAAAATGATGAATTTGATGTAAATGTTTCATTTCCAGAAGAGTATCATGCAAAGGAATTAGCAGGAAAGCCAGCATTATTCAAAGTTAAAATTAATAATATAAAAAGAATAGAAAAGCCAGAATTAAATGATGAGTTCGCAAAAGAGCAAAATCATGAAAACTTAGAAGATTTAAAAGCTAAAACTAAAGAAAGATTAGAAGCAGCCGAAGCAGGAAAAGCTGAAAATGAATTTAGAAATAAAATCATTGAAACAGTAGTAGCTAATGCTGAATTAGAAATTCCAGAAGTTCTTATTGAAAGAGAAATTGATCAAAGATTAAGACAGTTTGATTCACAGCTAAAAATGCAAGGAATGGATCTAAATAAATATATTGAAATGACAGGACAAAGTATAGAAAGTATGAGAGACCCTCTAAAAGTAGATGCAGAAAAAGCTGTAAAAGCTGATTTAGTAATTAGTGAAATTACTAAAAAAGAAGGAATTTCAGTAGAAGCAGAAGAAGTAGAGAAGAAAATAGAGGAAGTTGCTGCAATGTACGGAATGGAAAAACCACAATTAGTAAATGAAGCAAAAAGAGCCGGAAATTACAACAATTTTGTTAATAATATAAAATATGATTTAGTAACTCAAAAAACAATTGAGTTTCTAATGAAGGAATCTAAAGTAAAATAAGGAAATTATAAGGAAAGTGTGATATTTTAATAAGGAGGAGAAGCATTATTATGTATAATCCTATAGTAATAGAAAATGATGGTAGAGGGGAAAGAAGCTATGATATCTACTCAAGACTTTTAAAGGATAGAATTATTTTTTTAGGAGGAGAAGTAGAAGATAATATAGCCAATTCAATAATAGCTCAATTATTATTTTTAGATGCGCAAGATAGTGAAAAAGATATTACCATGTATATAAACAGCCCTGGAGGAGTTATTACTTCTGGATTAGCTATTTATGATACTATGAGACATATAAAAGCTGATGTATCTACAGTATGTATCGGTCAAGCAGCCAGCATGGGTGCATTATTATTAGCAGCTGGGGCTAAAGGGAAAAGATATTCATTACCTAATTCTAGAGTTATGATTCATCAGCCTTCTGGCGGAGCAAGAGGTCAAGCAACTGATATATTAATACAAGCAAAAGAAATAGAAAAAACAAAAAAGTTAGTAAATGAAATTTTAAGTGAAGCAACAGGAAAAAGTATTGATGAGATATATTCTGATACAGAAAGAGATAATTTTATGAGTTCTAAAGAAGCTCTAGAATATGGACTTATTGATAAAGTAATTGAATAATATCGAGGTGGAAGAGTGAATAAAAAACTGCATAAGTGCTCATTTTGCGGTAAATATGAGGAAGAAGTATTCAGGCTTATAGCTAATCCAGATAATACAGTATTTATTTGTGATGAATGTATAGAATCATGTTATGAGTTAGTCGAAGATGAGATGAAATACGACGATTATATAGAGCAAGATCATGCTTTAAAGTTATATAAACCGAGCGAAATAAAGAAAAAATTAGATGAGTATATAATAGGGCAAGATGACGCTAAGAAAGTTTTAGCAGTTGCTGTATATAATCACTATAAAAGAGCTACACATAAACTACAAAATGTAGATGATATAGAATTACAAAAATCAAATGTATTATTAGTTGGTCCGACAGGAAGTGGAAAAACATTATTAGCACAGACATTAGCTAAAATTTTAAATGTGCCATTTGCTATAGCAGATGCTACTACTTTAACTGAAGCAGGTTATGTAGGAGATGATGTAGAAAATGTACTGTTAAAGCTAATTAAAGCGGCTGATTATGATGTAACTGCAGCTCAGCATGGGATAATATATATTGATGAAATAGACAAAATAGCTAGAAAGTCTGAAAATATGTCTATTACAAGAGATGTATCTGGTGAAGGAGTACAACAAGCCTTACTAAAAATAATAGAAGGAACAGTGGCTTCAGTTCCTCCACAAGGAGGAAGAAAGCATCCAAATCAAGAAATGATAGAGATTGATACAAAAGATGTACTTTTCATTGTAGGAGGTGCATTCGAAGGATTAGAATCTAAAATTGAAAGCAGACTTAATATAAAAACTGTAGGATTTGGAGTAGACCATTCTAAAGAAAAGCTAGATGAAATGACAATATTTAGTAATGTATTACCAGAAGATCTAATAAAGTTCGGACTTATACCAGAATTAGTTGGAAGGGTTCCCATTATCACTGCATTAAGCGGTCTTGATGAGAAAGCTTTGGTAAAAATATTAACAGAGCCTAAAAATTCTTTAGTGAAACAATATAAAAAGTATCTTGAATTAGAAAATGTAGAGTTAGATTTTAAAAAAGATGCAATTCAGGAAATAGCAAAACTAGCATATGAGAGAAAAATAGGAGCTAGAGGATTAAGATCAGTAATGGAAGGAATTATGCTTGATGTAATGTATGATATTCCTTCTAAGAAGAATATAAAAAAAGTAACAATAACAAAAGAATCGGTGAAGAATAAAGATGAAATAATTATTGAGTGAGATTAGGAGGCAATATGATAAAAAAGCCGTTTATTGCAACTAGAGACTTAGTAGTTTTTCCAGGAGTAGTTACCCCAATATTCGTGGGACGTGAGGCAAGTTTAGCTAGTTTAGAAAATTCAATATCTAAATTTAATAATAAACTTATTTTGTCAACACAAAAAGATCCCAATATGGAAGAACCTAATTTTCCAGAGGACATTTACAGTATAGGTGTATTAGTACATATTTTCCAAACTGTAAAAATGCCAAATGGAAATGTAAAAGTATTAGTAGAAGCTAAGCATAGAGTATTAATAAAAGAAGTAACAGATGAAAATGGTATTTATTATGCAGATTATGAAGATATTTTTTCAAAGCCAATTGATGATACAAAATCAGAAGCATTAAAAAGAAAAGTAATAGAAGAATTCGAAAATTATGCCAAAATAACTGGTAGAATACTTCCAGATCTGATTTATAATCTAAAGGAAATAAAAAATATTGATAAGTCTTTCGATTTGATTTGTACTAATTTATTAATTGATACAAAAATTAAGCAAGAATTATTAGAAATTCTTGATATAGAGCAGAGAGCTTATAAAATTTTAAGTATAATAGAAAAAGAAATAGAGATATTTTCTTTAGAGAAAGATATAGAAAATAAAGTCAGAGAACAAATGGCTGAGGTACAAAAAAATTATTATCTTAGAGAGAAAATAAAAGCAATGAAAGAAGAAATGGGTGATGATACAGATTCGGAAGATGAAGTAGAAGAATTAGCTGAACGTATGGAGAATTCTGGAATCCCTGTTGAATTAAAAGAAAAAATGAGAAAAGAAATATCAAGGCTGAAAAAAATGCCTGATTATTCTGCAGAAGCATCAGTAATAAGATCTTATGTAGAGACAATATTGGATATACCATGGAATGTTTCCACAGAAGATAGCATTGATATAGAGAAAGCTGAAAAAATACTAAATGAAGACCATTATGGTCTAGAAGAAGTAAAAGAAAGAATTTTAGAATTTTTAGCTGTAAAAAAACTAAATAATAATTTAAAAGGTTCTATTGTTTGTCTTGTTGGACCACCAGGAGTGGGGAAAACTTCATTAGCTCATTCAGTAGCAAGAGCTATGAATAGAAAATTTGTTAGAATTTCACTTGGTGGAGTAAGAGATGAAGCAGAAATAAGAGGACACAGAAGAACTTATATTGGTTCTATGCCAGGAAGAGTAGTAGGAGCATTGAAGCAGATAGGTGTAAATAATCCTGTTATGCTATTTGATGAAATAGATAAAATGGCTTCTGATTTTAGAGGAGACCCTTCATCAGCAATGTTAGAAGTGTTAGACCCAGCTCAAAATAATACATTTGAAGATCACTATGTGGATGCTCCATTTGATCTATCAAAAGTGTTCTTTATAACAACAGCAAATGATTTAGGTGGTATTCCAGGTCCTTTAAGAGATAGAATGGAAATAATTTATATAGATTCATATACAGAATTTGAAAAATTAAATATAGCAAAAAAATACTTAATTGAACAAACTCAGGAAGAAAATGGTCTTAAAGATTATAAAATTGAATTTGATGATGAAGCGATTTTCAAAATTATAAATGAATATACAAGAGAGGCCGGAGTTAGAAATCTTCGTAGAGAAATAAGTAAATTATTTAGAAAAGTTGCTAGAGAAGTAGTGGAAAAGAAGAAAGCAAAAATAATAATTAATAAAAATAAAGTAAAGACCTATCTTGGAAATGCTAAGTTCAGACCTGATAAAATGAAAGAAAAAGATGGTAAAATCGGGGTAGTTAATGGATTAGCGTGGACATCAGTTGGTGGAACTACTTTAGAAGTTTAAGCTGTAAAGATGGAAGGTAAAGGAAATCTTTTATTAACAGGAAAATTAGGAAGTGTAATGCAAGAATCTGCAAGAGTAGCGTATTCTTATGTTAGATC
>JAGOZX010000091.1 GCA_018058425.1 Sebaldella sp. | reverse complement strand
CTATTTCCAGCTGTATTTACACTTATATCATTTAAGTTTATATTTCCTACAGTTGTTACATTTACATTATCTGAGTATATTCCTAAGCTGTCTCCATTATTTACGTTTATTGTTCCATTATTTTCTATTATATATGTTTTTCCTGCAACTGTTCTTACTTTAGTTCCATATATTCCTGCACTATCTGTACCTTCTACATTTATTATTCCTGTAGCATCTTGTCTTAGTAATACTCCACTTGCTCCTGTTACTGTTGGATTAAGTAAGTCGTCAGATACTCCATACATACCTAATGATGAATTTCCTTTTACATTTACTGTTCCAGCATTAATAACCTGTGTTTCATCCACTCCATAAAGCCCTATTGAGTTATTATCCATTATATTTACTTTTCCATTAGTGCTATTTGAGACTCTTCCATACTTACTATACATTGCTACAGCACCATCTGTTGGTCTACCTGTCATTGTTATTGTTCCATAATTCCATGTTGCTGTATTAGCATTATTTGCTCCAACAGGTGCACTTTCTTTAGAAAATGACTGTAAACCTACTTTTGTATTCATTACTAGACCAGCAATTCCTGTTCCACCAACTGTACTATCAGCAACACTATTGCTAATAGTTCCATTTTCAGCTATAAAAGGTATTATATTTTGTCCTACCGTTACTCCATTTGGATTAATTAAAAAGTCTGTTAAATGTGTATCGTTTACATTTACCGAACCATTATTTGCTGAATATGCAAATGTTACATCATCTCCTACATTTGTAAATGTCACATTTTGTAATGCATTTGTTGATATTCCTCCAGCATTTGTATACGCTAGAGTTGAATCATTTCCTAAATCAGCTTTCATTGCATTTATATTAAAGATCCCTGTTGATCCACCAAATATTGAATTAGCATTAGTCTGACCTATTCTATCTCTATAGTTATGTAATAAGGCTATTCCATTTTCTCCTATTTTTATACTTGCTATATCTACTCCATATTTTGTTGGATTTGTGTCGTATTTTGTCCCTTTATTAAAAGTAGCTGTAGCTATTCCATCAGAATAAACTCCCACCGCTGTGTAGTTTGCTGTACTTTTTCCAATTTCTATTGGTGCTGAAATTATTGCACTTGTTTTTGTACTTACAGCCTGATCTGGAATAAATATATTTCTGCTCTGTTCTAGCCAAACCCCTGTAGCTCCATCTCCTGCTTTTATATACGCATTTTGCATATAGTCAGTTACCTCTACTACTCTACTATATGTATTTAAATAACATACATCTCGTCCACAGTTCGAATTCGCATCAAAAGTATTTCCTGCTGCTAACCAAGCTGATGCTGTTATAGCTGTTCCTGTTCCATCATCTTTGTAGTGCTGTTCTCTATCATTTTTGTTATAGCTTCTTAGTTGTGAACCATTTACACCATAAAGAGCAACTGTTCCTTCTTGTTTAGTTTCAATATATCCGACATTATCAAATTTAGCAGCTGTTCCATCTTCATTTGTTACAAGCACTCCATGTGAACCTTTTCCATCCACTGTTATACTTCCATATCCATAATTTGCAGTTTGATTGGTTCTGTCTCCTATATATGAAACTCCACTTCTTACGTAAAATCCTGCTGAATTATCACCTATTACTTCTACTATAGCTGAGTTTTCAAGTGTTCCACCTTTGTCCACATATCCTGCAGCTGATTGTTCAGAATGAACTGTTATTTTAGCTGCTGCTCCTCCAACTGGAGTCACACTCCACTTACCAGTTACTGGATCTTGAACTCCAACATTATATCCACTGTTTACTACATTCTTTACATTTCCATTTTCTCTTGCTACTATACCATAGTTTTTATTACCAAATACATTAATATTTCCTGTATTAGAAACTACTCCGTCTCCTTCTGCTCTTAAACCAGAACTTTCCGTAGCATTTTGCCAAATATTTATTGTAGCACCATTACTTGCACTACCACGTCTATTTTGATCAAATACTTGTACTGGAGCTGGAGTATCATCAAAAGCTACTGCATAATTAAGAGTTGTCTGATTTGTGTACATTCCAGTAGCTCTCTCAACCAAATTTTGATTTCCTGTTGATACTGCATTGCCTGCTTCATCATATATTGTATTTCCATTTATGTTATCCTGTGTAAATGCTCCTAATGCTGGGTCTGTTCCTATATTTATAGTCCCTGCATTTCCCCATTGATGTATGATTTTTTTTATAGCAAATCCAGTTGACTCATCTCCTAATACATTTATTGTTCCGGCATTTTGCACAAAAGAAGTCTCTGCTCCATATGTACTTATACCAAAATTATGCCCCATATCATTACCATTATAAGGCGAAGTCATAAATCCATAACTTCTTGAACCATAAACATTTATCTCACCTTTATTTTGAGCATTAAATCTAACATTTTTTTGATCATAATCATTGTCTGTATATGTATATCCACCATCATAGCTTGTTCTTGCCGGTACAGCAGCTCCTGGTTTTTTACCATCTAGCCCATAGTCAGCGTCTACATCTGGCATTAATAGAAAGCCTGCACTATTTGGTGATTTCATTGTTATTGTTCCAAAGTTATTCATTTTTACCTGAATATTCTGAGCCCCTGTTGGTATATATCCTAAACCTATTTGCTTTGTAAATATGCCTCCACCTGTTTTTTGCTCACCTGTGATTGTTCCATAATTAGCCCCCAGCCAATCATGTACTTTATAAAATGAAGTTACTGTATTATCTGGTGATACAGCTATTCCAGCTGTATTTGATTCTTTTAGGGATATTGAAGCATTTTTATTTGTACTCGTTCCATTATCTCCTTCACCTCTATATATTGATATTACACTTGCATTTTGTCTTTCTATAGATGAATCTCCATATACATATACTCTTTTTGAATTCTCTATTCTCACACCTATGTCATTTGTAGACGAAGAACTTAGTGTAAATCCTGTTGCAAAATTTTGATTAGCTGCATTTACTGTTACTTGTGGGCTAGTTTGTGTTGCTAACTTCAAATTAAACACCTTTATATCATTTAAAGGCACTTGCGGTGCTGTTAAACTTGTAATTAAGTTTATTTGTTTTTCTCCCACTATTAAAGGAGTTATGTTAAATACTGGGGGTGTAATCTCTATATTTATCTCTGGTTTTATTATATTAAAAATATTTACATCTCTTGCAGAAACTGTTTGCGGATTAATATCTTCTACTTCTGAAATAGCCAATTCATTAACTTTATTGACAGAAAACCCTCCAATGTCTCTTATAGGGATATACATCCCTAAAGTTACAGTTTTAGCTTCCTTATCATATGGTTTTATTATTTCTTTTCCATTATCATTTCCACTGTGACTATTTTCATAAAATCCAGTAAAAAATATCTGCCATTCAAGATATTCAGGTTTTACCACATAATCTGATTGCATGTATAAATCTTTTAACTCTTTATTTCTTTGATTTAATACTTTTTCTATCAGTTTATAGTTATCTGAATTTGCCTTTCCTGTGTTTACATTTTTGACTATCTTATTATATAACTTATCATATTTTTCACTTGCTTGACCTGTTGTACCTGCAAACGACATTGCTAATGAATTCAATGCTAGAAACATCAATAACTTTTTGTTTTTTCTCATCTATAATTCCTCTTCCTTTTTTTAGTTTTTATTCTATTTCTTCAAAATAACTACAACTTTCTTAAAACCTCTTCATTTAGAGTGCATGTTCACTCTATATAATGAACTTAATTTTTATATTCTTACATAATACATCTATCCTTTTTTATATGCTACCTTTTAATTTAGGATTTAATACATACTTATTCAAATTAGCATTATATTATATCTTTAAGAATATTTTTTGTCAACAAGTATTTAGATTGTATATTCAATTGTATTCTCTAAAATATTTTTTATTTTTTATTTCCATTTCTCTTTAATTCATATATATACTATACTCTTAATAAAGTTACATTGCAATAAGATTAAATATAAAATAATCTTTTAAAAGTTATTTATTAATTCAATTGTTACATTCATGTTACTAACTTCAAAACCCACATTTTTGTATATACATTATATTATATCTTGTAGAGATTTATTTTATTTGTATCCTAAATTTATAAATTTTACATTAAATTACTCTGACACATGTTATTTATTAACATTTTTTTATACTCTCTAGTCTGCTCTGAAATGTAAAACCAATGCTGTTCAAAATATTTAAAAAATAAAAAGAATCAAAAGTTCATTTTCTAAACTAATTTATTAAAAATAGTTTATTAATTCTCCCTTTGATTCGGTTATTATTTTTTTAATTACATGTCACTTTTCATTACTTTTATAAAACTTTTCAATCCACTACCATTATTACTGCTCCTATTGCTACTTTAAGTTTATTTTACAACAACTTCTCATATAATTCTTTTCTTGGACTTGGAATTACTGCTGAATATACTAATATTCCCATCTCTTTCCCTAAGTCACTTGCTACTTTAACTGCTTCATTAACAGCAGCTACATCTCCTGTTAAAGTTACAAATGATTTTCCACCTATTGCAAAGCCAAGTCTTATTTCTATTAATTTTACATTTGCCGCTTTTACTGCTGCATCTGCACCATTTATTGCTGTTGTTACATCATAATATTCTATTACTCCTAAAGCTCCCAGTTCTGTTATTTCAGTTGTTCCACTTACAGCTCTTAGTACTTCTGGATGTATTCTTGAAATAACCAAACTGTTTACCACAGTTTCTTTTCCTATTTCTACACCTGCTTCTACCGAAGCTTCCACAGCTGACACATCTCCAGAGATCATAGAAATAAATTTCCCAGGACATATGGAATTTGCCCTAAGAAGCTCTACTTCACCAGCCTTCATCATAATATCCGAAGCCTCTATTCCTTTAGCTATACTATTAAACTCTATCAATCCAATCGATAACACTAACTTCACCTCACTATACTCTTTTCTCTATTTCAATATAAGTATTTTCTATTTTTGATATCTTTCCATTTATACTGGCATGTATATTTGCCCCAAATTCATCTCTACCTACTTCTGCTATTCTCTGTCCTTCTATTACTTCTTCACCAATCTGAACTATTGGAGATGCAGGCTTTCCTATATGTTGTGATAAAAATATTTTTACTTTATCTGTAGTAACCCTCTCTAAGTCTGCTACTTTATTATTATAATATTTTGTTAGATTTAACCTTGCTATTAATCTATTTATTGGTATTTTACGGCTTTCTCTCATTGGATCAGCTTCTGGTATTTCTTTGTTCCCTTCATACCTCACACCTTTTTCTCTAAATACACCTTTTAAATAAGTATTCGTAGATTTTGGTGATATTCCCATTGGGCATGCAAAAAGTTCACAAACATTACATTCACAGCATATAAGTGCTTCTTTTAATATTTCATCATCATTTTCACCCATACCCATTGCTCTCATTATTTTATGTGGTCTTAAATTATGACCTATTAAATATCTAGGACACATATCTGTACACATTCTACACTGAATACATGCTGCTCTAGTTTCATTTAGCATATGTTCTACTGGTCTTTCTTTTCTCTTAATTATATAATGATCTTCTGATAATATAATTAAAGCACCTGTAGTTTTAACCACTGATTTTTCCTCCAATTCTTCCTTATGAAGAATTTTCCCCATCATTGGCCCGCCATCTATTACTGCATAGTTTTTAATTTTAGCTCCTCCAGCTTTATCAATACACTCATTTAAAGACATTCCTATTGGAACCTCTAACATTATAGGATTATTAACCTCTCCCAAAATAGAGACATATTTTTTTATAACAGGTTTTTCTTCTAATGCTTCATATACATTTATTACAGTACCTACATTTGATACTACTGCATCTACATCTAAAGGTATACCTCCAGCTGGAATAGACTTTCCAGTTATATCTTTAACCATTATCTGCTCATCACCAGCAGGATAAAAATTTTCCATCAAATATAATTCTACACTAGAATTAAGCTTACTTATTGTTTCAGATAATATTTCGATCTCTTTTTTATATTTCTTTTTTAGTCCTATTACTATTCTTTTTGATTTTAAGTTTTCAGCTATTATTTCCATTCCTTTTATTAGCTCATAAGATTTTTCTCTCATTAAAAACTTATCCACTTCCAGTAATGGCTCACATTCTGCACCATTTACAATAAAGGTTCCCACTTCTTTTGTCATCTTCATATGCGTGGGGAAGCCAGCTCCTCCTGCCCCTACAACTCCTGCATTGTATATGGCATCTAAAAAATTCATCTAATCACCTACTCTTATCTCCCAAAATTTTAACTTTATTTTCATAAAAATTCTCTATCCATTATATAAATAATACCTTATAAAATCGCATTTGTCTAGAATAAACATTGTTTATTTTTTAACAAGGAGTAAAATAAATTCGTATCCCTATATTAAAAATTTATTCTGCCCTATAAAATCACTTCTCAATAATAAAACAGGAATAGTCAAAAGTTTTAAATTCAAATTTTTATTATTTGAAAGTTAACTGTTATGCTTATTCCTGTTTTAATTGATCAGAATTCTGTAGATTTTCTACATTTTACTTTATTGATTAAATTAGTAAAAACTATACTTACATGTTTCTTGCTATTTCAGATGCTAGTTTAGCATTATTATAAACAAGCTGAATGTTAGCTTCAAGACTTGCCCCTTTTGTTATTTCCTTAATTTTAGCTAATAAAAATGGTGTAGTTTCTTTCCCTTTTATACCATTTTTTTCTGCTTCTTTTACTGCATTTTCTATAGATTCTGTTATTAAGTTATAGTCCATAGAGAATTCTACTGGTATTGGATTAGCTACTACTACTCCTCCATTTAAACCTAATTCCCATTTTGTAGATATTATTCTTGCTAATTCTTCTGGTGTATCTATTTTGTAATCAAGATCGAATTCACTCTCTCTTGTATAAAATGCCGGTAATTTTTTTGTTTGGTAACCTAATACAGGCACTCCATGAGTCTCTAAATATTCTAATGTAAGTCCTAAATCTAATATTGATTTTGCTCCAGCACAAATTACTGCAACATTTGTATTAGCTAATTCTTCAAGGTCAGCTGATATGTCCATAGTTGTCTCCGCTCCTCTATGTGCACCGCCTATTCCACCTGTAGCAAATATTTTCACTCCTGCTAATTCAGCAATTATCATTGTTGTTGCTACTGTTGTTGCTCCGTGTAAATTGTTAGCAACTATATAAGCTAAATCTCTTCTACTTACCTTAGTTATTTTGCTTCCTTCTTTTCCTAAAAATTCTATTTCAGTTTCAGAAAGTCCTACTTTTAATTTACCATTTAAAATAGCTATTGTAGCAGGGATCGCTCCATTATCTCTTATTACTTTTTCTACTTTTAAAGCTGTTTCACAATTTTGTGGATAAGGCATCCCATGTGAAATTATAGTTGATTCCAATGCTACCACTGGTTTGTTATTTTCTAATGCTTCTTTTACTTCTTGACTTACCTCTAGATATTTCATAAAATTTTTCATATTTTCATCTCCTCTATTATTTTTTCTATATTTTTAACTGATATTTTATCACTTATAGTATTTTCATCTAGAATAGTCAGCAGACTTGCTCCTATTCCAAATCTAGCCGCTTCCTCTATGCTCTTTCCATAAAACTCTGCATAAGCTATTCCTGCTACAAAAGCGTCTCCTCCACCTGTTACATTTACTGGAGTTATCTTTGGATTTTTAATTATACCTTTTTTATTATCATTTATATAATAAACACCTTCACTGCCAAGAGTTATAAATATATTTTTAACTCCTTTATCTAGAAAATATTTCCCTGCTCTATCTAAATCATCATTAGTATTTATTTTAATTCCAGATAATAATTCTGCTTCGATTTTGTTAGGTTTAATAGTATAAAAATCACCAATATTATCTTTTATTTTTTCAGCCTTTTTTGTTGAAACTGTGTCTACTATTATTTTTGATTTTTTCTTCAAATCTGTTATATACTTTATTGTTTCTATCTCTAAATTCGTGTCGACAATTACTATTTCTGAACTCTCTATTTTTTTATTCTTCTGCTTTAAGTATTCTGGAGTTAATTTTTTAAATATTTCCATTGAAGAAATAGCTACATTCATCTCTCCATTAGAATCAAGTATTGATAAATAAATAGAGGTTTCTTCATTTTCTAATATTAACGAATCACTCACATCAACATCTATTTTTCCCAAATGCTCTTTTATTTTTTCTCCATACAGGTCATTTCCAAATACTGTAATAAATTTTGTATTTATATCCAGCCTTGCAACATTTTCTGCAATATTCTTTCCAACTCCCCCATATGAAACTCCTACATATCCAGGATTAGAATCATGCTCTCTTAACTTTCCTGTAGAAAAACCTTGGATATCAACATTAGTACCACCAATAACTAAGATATATGGTTCTTCATTTATAATATAACCTTTTCCTAAAATTATTCCTTTTTTCATTATATTACTTATATGAACCGCCACTGAAGTTCTTGCTATTCCAATTTTTTTAGCTACATCTTCTTGTGAAATCATAGGATTATCACGTATAAGCTGTAGTATCTGTTTTTCTCTATCTGTCACTTCAACCTCCTAAACAAAAATAAATTATTTAAACTTATATTTAGAATATAACATATTAACTTTTTTATGTCAATACTTTTTAGCTATTTTCTATATATTTAATTTTTTTCAATTAAAGTATAAATATTTTATAGAATATCAATCTATTAAATAAAAAGTAACTTCTAATTTTAAAAAATCTAAGTTTTAATAGTTAAGAGTCCTAGTATGAAAGTTTTTGAAACAAACAATTTCAAAAACTTTAGATTGATTTTTCTCATTTTAATGATAGTATTATAGTAGGTGAGATGTCTAAATGAAAATTAATAATCGATTATTAGAAATAATTTCTTTTTTAAAAGAGAATAATATTACCACTATTAAGGAAGTCTCCCAAAATTTAACTCTTTCTGAAAGGTCTGTTCGTTATGAAATTGATAATCTAAATTTTTTTCTTAAAATGAATATGCTGCCAGAAATAAAAAAAGAAAATATGGGAGAAATCAAAGTTCATACAAATTTTCTCGAAAATAACTTTCTTGAAATTTTAAAAGACTTAAGTAAAAACTCAAAAGAAGAAAGAAAAAGCTATATTAAATTTAAGTTTTTAGCTGAAAACACTATTAATATTACACTTATAGCTAAAGAGTTAGATACAAGCAGAACTACCATAAAGAACGATATAGCCGAAATAGTAAAAGAATTTAAAGAACATAATTTAATTTTAGAAAACAACACTATCATTGGTAGTGAAAAAGACATTAGGAATTATTTTTTAAAAAATTATTCTAAAAAAATTGCTACACTCAATAATATAGCTAATACCAAAGATGAACTTGTAATTTTATATCTAAAACAAATGATTCCAAGTATTCATATTCAAGAAATAAAAAAATTCTTAGAAAGTATACTAGACTTATTTAAAAATAATGATAATAACTTTTATGAGTTTATTTTTTCATATTTATTTATTGGAATACTTCGTATAAGAAAAAATATGGTGATTGAAAATGTAAAAAATAAAGTTTTTTTGAAAAATATTCCAGAATATAAGATTATTTCATCTAAATTAGAAAGTTTAGAATATCTATTTTCTATTAAATATGATGAAAATGAAAAATTACAACTTGTGGACCACATTCTAGGCTTTGTATCTTATACTTATAATACCTCTATCTATGAAAATTGGCTAGAAATTGCTCTTTTAATAAAAAAATTAATTCATAATGTTAATTTACATTTAGAAAATGACATTTCACAAGATCAAGAACTTGCAGAAGGCCTGTTAAATCACTTAAAACCAACAGTTTATCGTTTGAAAAATAATTTATCTATTAAAAAAGAAATATACACAGAAATAATCGAAGAATACCCAGATATTTATTATATAGTCAAAGAAAATTTATGTGAATTGGAAAATTTAATTAATAAATCAATTCCAGACTCAGAGGTTGTTCTACTTACCCTACATTTCTTATCCTCTATTGAAAGAAATAAATGTGATCCAAGTACATATCAAAAGAAAATTTTATTGGTTTGTGCTGGAGGATTTGGTACTTCAATGTTAGTAAGAAAAAAAATGGAGCAGGATTATAAAGTAGAAATTATAGATGTTATATCTGCCTTCCAAATTTCAGATTATAATTTTAAAGATATAGATGTTATTGTTAGCACTATAAAGTTAAATAATAAATTAAAAGAAGAACGAAATATACCTTTAGTTGAAATTTCACCATTTTTTTCAGCTAATGATCAAGAAGCCTTAAGAAACTT
Organism: Sebaldella sp.; assembly: GCA_018058425.1. Lineage (GTDB taxonomy): Bacteria > Fusobacteriota > Fusobacteriia > Fusobacteriales > Leptotrichiaceae > Sebaldella. The sequence continues at coordinate 2,176 of JAGOZX010000091.1, read as the reverse complement.
TAATATTATAAAAAAAGAAATTTCTGAAAATAAACTAACTAAAATACTTGATATTATAAAAAATTCCACTATAATTATAGATCAAAAATACTTAGTTGATAATCTAAGTAAACTTTTAAATAACGGGAAGTGTGTAATTGCAAAAGAAAAAAGACTTTTAGATTATATCTCACCTGATAAAATTATTTATTTGGAAAAAGTTATTGATTGGAAAGAAAGTATTTTTATTCCTGGAAATCAGTTAGTAGATTTAAAATATATAAATGAAGAGTATATAAATGAAACCATAAATACAATTGAAACATTTGGCTCATATTTTGTATTTGGAAATAATATAGCCATACCACATGGACAAATTTTTAAAAATGTTTATAAGCCCTGTATCAGTGTTCTTTTTATAAAAGAACCAGTTATTTTCCCCGGAAATAAAAGTGTTTCTCTGATTTTTTTCCTTGCAGCATTAAATAAGCATGAGCATTTAGGAACTTTAAGTGATATTTTTAAATTAGCTAAAAATAAGACATTTTTGTCAGAATTTAAAGATATAAAGAAAAGCACTGATCTCTATTACCTTTTAAGAAAATATACAGATTATAAAGATGAAATAATATATTGAGCTAATTACAGAATCAAATTTTGATAAAACAATTTCAATTTTTTGGTGAAGAGGAGGAATAGTGAGAATACTCGCAGTTTGTGGAATGGGATTTGGAACAAGTTTAATACTTATGATGTCTATCCAAGAAATTGGTGAAAAGTATAATATAAAAATTGATGGTGAAACAGTCGATATTGACTCATATAAAGGAAGAAAAGCAGATGTTATCATTGCTTCTACTGAAATTGCAAAACAAATAGTTCACAATGAAATCCCTGTTATCGAAATAAATGATATTCTAAATATAAAAGAAATTGATGATAAAATTATTACATTTTATAAAATTTTTTCTTTTAACTAATAAGAATGATCATATTTTATTTGAATATCTATTGAATTCATTATCATTTTTAATATCCTAAGCTTACTAGGAGACTCTAAAGCACCAAAAACTAAAAATATTATTTACACCCTTTTTATTTATAAATACTTTCAATTTGGAAGTAAAAAATTAGAATTACCTTCCTTCTAAAATCTCCTGAATCAGGAGATTTTTTATTAGAAAAAACAAGCTTTTAAACTAATTTTTTTATTTTTTGTACATTACTAAATAAACAAATCTTTGTTTTCAGTTCTCTATAAATTTTTCTACACTTAACACTTCATTCTCTTTTCTAAAATAAAACTGCCTTTTTCTAGATCTTTAGGATTTTCAATTTTCACAACATGAAAGCCACATTTGTTAATATAAAAGTTATGATTTCTAGAAGAAAAAAGTGGTGTTTCTGTGTGCCATATAACTGTCTCAGGATACATCTCTTCTATCTTGTTCCATATTTCTACACCAATACCTCTTTCTTGCATATTAGTATCAATAAAAAGTGTACCAAGTCTATTATGATAATTCTCATTAATCCATAAAATTATACCACCAATTATTTTATCTTCAAGAATTATTTTATATGAAGTTGAATGTTCATCTAATCCCCATTTTCTAAGAAATTCACCATTATCATATCCTTCTGGCCCTCCTTCTTCTCTTCCTAAATGAATCTTTGTATCCTGATCGAAGGCACGCTTCATTACTAATGTTAATTCCTTAATATCATCTTCCAGAAATGGAAGAAATAAAATATCTCTCACATCTCTCTCCTTTTACTTATTAAATAATTATTTCTTTTATCCAATATAATATTTTTGTTAACTACTATATCAGTATTATTATACCTCAAGAATTTTATTAATCAAGTTAAGAAATGTGTCTTTTTTACTTAAATGTAGTGTGGATATTTATAATAATTTACTTAATAAAAATTTTCTTGAATTTTACTATTAAAAAAAATAAACTATTTAAAAACATCAAAGTGAAAAGCTTACATTTATAATTTACTCACAAATAGTTATAACCACTCATTTTATGAGTGGTTATCATTTTCTTTCACATTTTAAAACTACTTGAATTATAATATTAATTGCACCACCAGATAAAAAAAAGACTCAAAAATAAGAAAACCAAGTATAATAGTAGTTCCAACACAAACTATTGAAAGGTAAAACTTAAAAATGAGTCATAGACAT
>JAGOZX010000149.1 GCA_018058425.1 Sebaldella sp. | reverse complement strand
ACTGGCTACCAGCATGAAACTGGCCGGATAATCCAGACTGTATTTAGCTCGTGCGATGGATATATGCCTGTCCTCTAGGGGTTGGCGAAGTACTTCAAGTACACTTCTGTTAAATTCCGGCAACTCGCTATTTGAAAAATACTTGCATAGCTGTGATATTGTTTATATATTTGTAGGCAGAACTGATTTAATAGATGTAAATGTAGTAAAAACAACTGGAATAAGATATGAAAGCGGCATTTTTAATAAGATGTTCTACTAAGAATCAAGATTTAGATAGGCAGACAAGGGATTTAACTCGGCTGGCTAAGTCTTTAGGGTATGAATATGATATAGAAAATCTGGTATTTGGAGAGAAAATAACTGGTAAAGACGATGTTACTATTAAGAATAGAGAGAGTATAGATAAATTATTAAGAGCGGCTAAAGAACAAAAGTTTGATGTAGTTTTAGTAGCTGAAGTTAGCCGTATGAGTCGTGACCCCGCTTCTGGTAGAGTTTATGTAAGACAACTTATCAATATGAGCATACCAGTTTATTTTAGGGATATTGATACTTGGACTATCAACCCAGATAACGGAAAAAGGGTTAGAGATGCAGAACAAGTTATCGGTGCTGCTTTTGATGCTGCTTGGAAGTATCTTAGAAGTTTGAAGACACAAGTAGCATCTGGTAGAAGGAATGAATTAGATAATAATCAAATTTCAGTAGGACAGCCATTTTTTGGTTATACTCGTTATGGTGGTAAAGATAAGAGTAAAAAGAACTGCTGGATAGTAGATGAAGTGGCGGCTGAGGTTGTAGTCTTTGTTTTTAATGAGTATATAAAAGATGGCTCTACTCTTAAAAGTACAGCTTTGGCTACTACGGCTAAATATGGTGAATTGCTAGGTAGAAAATTTAGTGTTGGCTCTATAGAACATATATTAACCTATGAGAGTTACCATACTGGTATTAAGAAAATAAGTCTTACTGACCCCGATACAGAAGAAATAGAGGTCTTTGATGTGAAAGTGCCTATTTTAGTAGATACGGAACTATTTGAGAAAGCAACTGCAAAAAGGAAAAATAACAGAGTAAAGAGTGAGCCATATCCGAAACAAACTACCTATATATTATCTAAGCTTCTTAAATGCCCCTACTGTGGTTATACAATGACCCCAAGAGCCAAAGGAAATGATAGTAGAGGAAAAACGACTAATGAGCGTTATCGAATAATTAATGGGAAAAAGGCTTTAAGTTGGTTGTGTATGAGTGGTATTAATAATGCTACTAGTTGTAACAATCGTATCTCTGTAGCCAATGAAAAGGCAGAACCAATTATATGGGAACTTATCAAAAAGGAACTTATAGTTTTTGCCAATCTTAACAATGAGGAAAGGGAGTTAAAGGTAGAAGAACTTACTGAAAAGATTACTCATTTGGCTTCTAATATTGATAACTATAATGCTCATAAAAGTAGTTTACAGAAACAATTATCTAAAGCCTATACAGTAGCTACGATGGCTGATGAATCTGTATTAGCAATGGCTATGACAGAATTTAATAAGACAGCTAGGAATATTAGAAAAGAAATGTCTGACTGTGATAGTGCTATTGAACAGATTAAAGGAGAAATAGATAATCTCGTTAATCTAAAAATATTTTATAGCCAACCTAATCTACCATCTGATATAATTGAAAAGGCTGAAACTGATGAGGCTGAAAAGAGAAAGCTAGTAAAGGAATTAATAAATAAGATAGTACCTTATAAGATAACCACATTTAAGAAGCAACATAGAGATAGGGGATTGGTTACTCTTAATTTTGGTGTGGTATTGCTAGAGGTATATACAGTAAATGGTATTTACTATGTATTTTATAATGCTAATGATAGGGGAGATATTCGGCAAGCCTATTATATTAGTGGCGTTTTCGCTAAGTTTCAAAATTCTATAAATAAGTTTGATGCCTATAAGGAAGGTGAGTATTTTGTTATTTCTAATGCTGATATGGTAATGGAAACAGAGGAGATAGACGAGCTAATTACTGTAAATCAGATGGTGGAAATAGCTATTAATAATGGGTGGGTCTTATCCTATTGTTATAAACAAAAATAACAGTCTTATAGTATGCCTAGTATTACTATAGTACCTAGCAAAGTATTACTAGTATAGGTAATACATTATATGGCAGTCTAGTAGTGGATATTATATTATTGCTACTACCTCATTACTAGTATCAGCTATAGAAGTACGCCTATTTTTATTTATTACAGAAATAGTATCTATATCTTGGTAATGTCCTAGAAACTAAATATGCTTGTATATGTGAAACTCAAAATTTTATAGCTATGAAAGACTAGATAAGAAAAGATGCAAAGGTGTACCTAATACCCGATTCTGTAGAAACGCATACTGTTACCACTTATAGTTTAGCGAACGAAGCATTTCTCCGCACTTATTTTCCGGAATGTGTGTACGGACTTACTCCTAGTAAGAAGTTCAAAAAGAGAAAGCGTTAAATGTTATGTTTTAGAACTGAAAAAGCGATACTTGGTGTAATGCCAAATATCGCTTTTTTGTTATCTGAATTATATAGAAAAAATTGAATTGATTTATAGTTCATATTTAAGCTAGTATTAATAATGATTTTTCGTATATTTGAAAATCTTATTAGTAATGTATTGTTTAAGACTTTATACTTATGAAAATCAGAATATTGCATCTTGTATTATCCAGTTGTCTTGTCTTTGGCTGTACTAGTAAATCTTCCAAAAATAAAATAGTGGACTTTGATAGTATTCAAACAGCAAAACTAATTGCTGAACCTATTGATGTACCGAATGAAGAAACTATTCATGTGAATTATGAAACACCAGTGCCTATTAAATATATGCCAGTAGTAGAAGAGGAAAAAACAGATATTTATCAAATAGCAACAGGTATACCGCCAGAGTTTCCCAAAGGTAATAAAGCAGTGTTAGATTTTATCTATGATAATTTGAAATATCCAAGTGATGCCCTAGAAAAAGGAATACAAGGAAGAGTAATAGTCGGAGTTGTTATAGATGAAAACGGTTCAGTAGCACAACCTAAAATACTAAAAAGCATATCACCCTCTTTAGATAAAGAAGCATTACGAATTGTTTCAATTATGCCTAAATGGAAAGCAGGAAAACTAAATGGAGTACCCGTAAAAGTTAAGATGTCATTTCCAGTAATATTTAAACTACCTAATGATGATAATGCTTTAAAAACAGATAGTCTTATCGAATCAATAGAAGAATGAATATGCAGTATAACCTATTATAAAATTTTGAATATATGAAATTTAATATTATACATATTATCATTTGCATTTTTGTATTTGTAGGATGCACACAGCAAACAGTTAATAATTCAGTTGAATGTTTTACTATTAAAGAATCTGGTTCAAGTCTTGTATATTGTAGTGACACATTAAAATCAAAAATCCAGATGGAAATAATAAAAGGACATTATACTGTAGAAACTAAAGAAGTTTTTGCTATTGTATCAAATCCTAAACATCTTTCTTTGGGCTATGACTCAGCTTGGAACTTGGAAAAATGGGAAAATAGCCAATGGATAATACTTGACAAGAAAAAACATACTAATTATTTTGCAGAATTGCCTTTTCTTGCTGCTTACTACTATTGTTTTAGTTTTCCTATTGAATATTATCCTATAACAAAAGGTAAGTATCGTATAACTAAATCCTTATGGGATAAAGATAGAGAAGTTAAGTTAAATGCCGAGTTTGAAATCAACTAAATAGAATGAATATAATAAAAGCCAACTTATCCGTAATTGGATAGGCTGGCTTTTTGCATTAGTTACAGTTTCACTAGACTATTCCCATGTGAAAGTATAAATTGTAGTTTCTGTTCTTGTTTCATTATTATCTAGGCGTTTGT
>JAGOZX010000090.1 GCA_018058425.1 Sebaldella sp. | reverse complement strand
AATGTCTATGACTCATTTTTAAGTTTTACCTTTCAATAGTTTGTGTTGGAACTACTATTATACTTGGTTTTCTTATTTTTGAGTCTTTTTTTTATCTGGTGGTGCAATTAATATTATAATTCAAGAAAATAAAAGAATGAAAGATAGTAGCTGTTATAATAGGAAATGAATAATAAAATGACAAAATAGTAAAATATTGAAATTCTGAAATCCTAAAAAAATAAAACCCTGCAATCTCTCATCCTGAGAAGCGAAGCGACGTGAGGATCTGAGACGTATAATGTAGTAAAATAATGAGTAATTATAAGAAACATAATTTATCTTAGAGTAATTGTTGTTTTAGAATGTAACAAAGTTAAAGTACTTACGCAAACAGAATATAGTATTAAATCATATTATAAAAATAATAAATAAAATAATTTAAAATATAATTTTGAATAACTTATAATCTTTCAAAATAATAAATATATTGAAACAAGTTTAAAATTTTAGTATACTTTTTATGTAAAGAATTTAATTAAAATAAGAGAATATAATTTTTTGGGGGAGCGAAGAAAATAATGGATTTTAAAAATAAAATATATGAAGTGATAGAAAAAACAAATGAGGAAGATAAAGTTGGCAAGTGGTTTGATATGTCTATGCTAGTATTAGTAATACTTAGTATATTACAAATAGTTTTAGAATCTCATGCAAATATACAAAGTAAATATGGGAACTATTTTAGAATTTTTGAGATATTCACAGTTATGATATTTACAATTGAATATTTATGTAGAATATATACAGCTAAGTGCAAATATGGAGATGGAAATATAACTTCAATTTTCAAATTCATTTTTTCTTTTGAAGGAATGATTGATTTGATTTCAATATTACCTTTTTATTTGCCACTAGCAATTAAACTAGATTTTAGATTTATGAGAATATTTAAAGTGAGTAAAGTATTTAGAATATTTAAACTTGGTAGATATTCTAAGTCATTTGATACAATAAAAAGAGTGCTTAAGAGAGAAAAAGAAGTTTTAGTAATAACCCTAGTATTTAGTTTCCTATTGATTTTAATATCATCAATTTTGATGTATTATGTAGAAAATCCAGTTCAACCTAAAGCTTTCCCAAATATAACAGCTACAATGTGGTGGGGAATTTCGACTTTGACTACAATTGGATATGGAGATATTTATCCAGTTACAGTATTAGGGAAGATATTAGCTTCTGTTGTTGCTATTATTGGAATTGGGATTATTGCAATTCCTACAGGTATTATTAGTGCGGGATTTGTTGGTGAGATAAAGAAAGGGGAGAAAATATGAAATTAGTGGAAGGAGATTATTTTATAGCAGGAGACCCAGAAATGAGGGCTTTTTACACAATTAAAATTCCAATTTATATTTTATATAATTATGATGACGTTAATTATATAAAAAAATCACAATATAATTTTATATTTAATAAAGAATTTGAAATTGATGAAATGAAATTTAATATGTCATGTGGAACAGATCAAGACTATTTATACATATATAATGTTATTGCAAATTCAGGACAAGAAGCTAAAGAAAAACTATATGATTATATTCCTAAAATATTAAAAAATTTTTCTATTTTTATAAATGGAAATCATGTTAGTACTGATAATACTGTAAGGTTTGCATATGACAGAGAAGAGATAGAGGCAATGGTTGATAAAGTAATAGGGAGTGATAAGAGAGTTGTTGAACATTCAATAAAAATGGAATGTATAGTTAGTAAACAAATAGAATCAAATTTTTTTAATATAGAGTATTATTTTAATATTTTAAATGAAAAAATAATTTTTATAATTGATACATATTATAAAGCGCTGGCAACAACAAACTTTATTTCAAAATATTATTTATTATATACAATTATAGAATTAATAGAAGGAGAGTTTCAAAAATTCATTGTAGTAAATAAAGTATTAAATAAAGAAGTATTGAAAAAAATAAAAGAGAATTCAAAACTAATGTTACTAGAAGAAAAGCAGGATAATACAGTAATTGAAAAGGTTTTAGAACATATTGGGAAGATTTCAGGTTTTACAATTGAATCAAGAGCAGAAAAATTAGAAAAAATTTTGGAAGAAGTATTCAATTTTTCTAAGTTAGAGAAAAATGGAGTAGAATTTTTAATAGATATTCAATTTTGTAAAAAAATAATTGCCATAAGAAATAGTTTATTTCATGGAAAGATAAAAGACAAAAAAGAAATAAAAATATACTCATTCAAATTATTGACACTTGTTGAAGCGATTGTAACAAATGTCAATAAATTAGAAAAATTTAATATGTGATTTTTTTCAGTTTATACAAAGTAGAATTGAATAACTTATCAAATATTTTGAAACAAATTTAAAGTTATAGTATTAAAAGATATTTTAGAAGATGACTTTCAAATTGAAGAATTGGAAACAAAAAAATTAATAAAAATATCAAAAGAAAAATTAGTTGATGCATATCAAAGGTTATCCACATGGCTAGATAAGGATAAAAAAAAGACTGCAAGAAAATTTGTTTCTAATTTTGATAGTGATGAAATACAGAAGTTAATTGAAGATGACATAATTATTTTTACTAGAATTGCAAATAATGATTTTATGATAAGACACACAGAAATTGGAATAAAAGAAATAAAGACAGAAGAAACGTTGGAGTATTTATACTATGGCTTTTATAACAATATTAGAGCACTTATAAAATCACATAATCGAGAGAAAGAAAACAAATAATTCCATAGGACCCCCTCCATCACTCAAGAAAGTAAGAAAAGAAATTTGGCATTTACACAATGAATGTATGATGCTCTTGAAAGTTTTGGGAAAAAGGTATAAAATGTATGTAGAATGTATTTTAAGGAGGGTAGTTTTGAACCTCTTTACCCCTCTTTGAATTAAGAGGGGAATTTTAAATCTGATAATAAAAGGGGAGTCTAAATGAATGTTAAGTATATGAAATTAAGACCATCTGATGATATATATGAACGGCTGAATATAAAAAACTTTTCTATTGAGCATATTAATCTATTTTCTAAAAAGAAAGAACTCGAAGTACTTATAAAAATTATACATATAAAAGCCTTTGAAGAAGTTCAAGAACTTAGAAAAGAATTAACAAGAACTTTTAGTGATACAGTAAAAGTAAAAATGAAGTTTTTACTAAATACTACATTGGAAAGTGATCAACTAGTTGATTTAATAGAATTTCTTTTACAAAATTATAAAAATGAAAGTATAAGACACCAATATATATTTTCAGAGTATAAAATCCATAGTAAAAAAGATAATAATATTCATATAGAACTAAAAAATCATCATCTAATAGAACAAGCTGTGGTTCAGGCTATTGATAGAGATATAGAAGTAAAACTTAAAGAAGTAACAGAAAAAGAGTTTAAAATAACTTTCATTAGTGACAAAGTTGATGTTGATATGGTTTCTGAGGTAACAGAAGAATATGCAGCTCTTATGGAAGAAACTTTTATGGTGGAAGATACCAGTGAAAGAAGTAATTCTCCAATTTTATATGGTGAAGTAATTAAATCAAAAATTATGCCTTATGCTGTTTTCGATCAACTACAAGTTGGGGAAAATATGACTATAGAAGGTGAAGTGTTTAACATAAGTACCAGAGAATTAAAAAATAATAAGCTTTTGATATCTTTTAATGTAACAGACTATAATGATTCTATTTCTAATAGACTATTTTTAATGAAAACTGAAGACTTAAATCTTAAAAATGGAGAGTGGGTAAAACTTAAAGGAAGAGTTACACAGGATAGATTTAATATGGAAGACTATTATCTAATAATATCATCTATTGAAAGAATTCCTTCTAGACTTGAAAGAAGAAAAGATGAAGCAGAAGTAAAAAGAGTAGAGCTTCACGCTCACACAAATATGAGTGAAATGAGTGGAGTAGTATCAGCTAAAGACTTAGTAAATCGTGCAGTAGAATTTGGTCATAACTCTATAGCTGTTACAGACTACGGTGTTGCTTATTCATTTCCATTTGCTTATAAAGCAGCTCCTAAAGACTTTAAAATTATTTTTGGAATAGAAGCATATGTTGTTGACGATGAGCAGAATATGGTAGAAAGACCAAAAGATGGAATGATAGAAGAAGAAACTTATATAATTTTCGATATTGAGACTACAGGTTTTGATCCATATAAAGATAAAATAATTGAAATTGGCGCTGTAAAATTAAAGGGAAGAGATATTATGGACAGGTTTTCTGCGTTCATAAATCCAGAAGTACCAATACCAGATGAGATCACTAAATTAACAAATATTACAGATGATATGGTAAAGGATGCAGAACTTATAGATACGGTTTTACCTAGATTTTTAGAGTTTTGTTCAGACTCTACTTTAGTCGCTCATAATGCTAGGTTTGATGTTGGTTTTATTACACAAAAAGCGAGACCACTTAATTTAGAATTTCTTCCAAGTGTTATAGATACACTATATTGGGCGAGAGTTTTAGTTACTGACTTAAAAAGATTTAACTTAAAAGCTTTAGCAAATTATTTTGGTATTTCTCTCGATAATCATCATAGAGCAGTAGATGATGCTGAGGCAACAGCTTCAATATTTATAAAAATGCTAAATATGGTTTTATCAAAAGGAATTCTTCAAATACCTGAGATAAATGATACTTTTCAAAATAATGTTCAAACAGCAGAAACTATGAATACAATGATATTAGTTAAAAATAGAGAAGGATTAAAAGATCTTTATGAAATGATATCTGAATCTCACTTAAATTACTTCGGTGAAAGAAAACCTAGAATACCCAAAAGTATGTTAAAAGAAAAAAGAGAAAATGTAATGATAGCAAGTTCTGCAAACTCTGTATTTAGAAATGATGGAGAACTAGTCAGAGCATATTTAAGAGGTATGTCAAAAGATGAAATAGAAGAAAGAGCAGAATTTTATGACTATATTGAGATTCATCCTGCAAGTAACTATATAGAAATGGTAAATAATGGGGAAATGGAAAGTCTTAATGTTGCTTTTGAAATGAACAAATATTTTTATGAACTTGGAAAAAAATTAAATAAAATAGTTGTTGCAACAAGTGATTCACATTACTTAGAAGAATGGGAATCTATAAATAGAAGTGTTTTAATACTAGGTTCAGGAATGGGACATAGATCATATAAACATGATAGAAAACTTTATCTTAGAACTACAGATGAAATGCTTGAGGAATTTAAGTTTTTAGGTGAAGAGATAGCTTATGAAGTAGTAGTAGAAAATACTAATAAAGTTGCTGGAATGATCGAGAAATTAAAACCTATCCCAGATGGATTTTATCCTCCTGAGATAGAAGGTGCAGAAGAGGAAGTAAGGGAAATGAGTTATAAAAGAGCTTATGAACTTTATGGAAATCCGCTGCCAGAAATTTTAGAAGTAAGAATAGAAAGAGAGCTTGAAGCGATAATAGGAAATGGTTTTGCGGTACTTTATTTAATAGCGCAAAAACTAGTTAAAAAATCACTTGATAATGGATACTTAGTTGGTTCCAGAGGATCAGTAGGATCTTCAATAGTTGCTTATCTAATGGAAATTACAGAGGTAAATTCTATGTATCCACATTATCGTTGTCCAAATCCAGAATGTAAACATAGTGAATTTACAGATATGGCAGGAAGTGGAGTCGATTTACCAGAGAAAAATTGCCCGAAATGTGGATCAAGATATGTAAAAGATGGACATTCCATTCCATTTGAGGTATTTATGGGATTTAAGGGAGATAAAGTACCAGATATAGATCTAAACTTTTCAGGAGAATATCAGTCAGAAATTCATAGATATACTGAAGAATTATTTGGAAAAGAACATGTATTTAGAGCAGGAACAATATCAACTCTTGCAGAAAGAAATGCTTTTGGTTATGTAAAAAAATACTTTGATGAGAATGATATGCATAGAAGAAAAGCAGAAGTGGAGAGAATAGCAAAGGGATGTGAAGGTGCAAGAAAGACCACAGGACAGCATCCTGGTGGAATGATTGTATTACCTAAGAATAAAAGTATATATGAATTTACACCAATACAAAAACCGGCAAATGATAAAAATGCAGAATCTATAACTACACATTTTGATTATCATGTTATGGATGAGCAATTGGTAAAACTAGATATATTAGGACATGATGATCCTACTACCCTTAGAATACTACAAGATCTAACAGGGCTTAATATTTATGATATACCCTTAGATGATGAAAAAGTCTTAAGTATTTTTAATTCTACAGATGCACTAGGAGTTACACCAAAGGAAATAGGATCAGTAATTGGTTCATTTGGAATACCAGAGTTTGGAACAAAATTCGTTCGTGAAATGTTAATAGAGACAAAGCCAAGTACTTTTGCAGAATTAGTAAGAATATCAGGTCTATCTCATGGTACAGATGTTTGGCTAAATAATGCACAAGACTATGTAAAGTCTGGAATTACTACACTTAGTGAAGTTATAACAGTACGGGATGATATTATGAACTATTTGATTGATCATGGATTAGAAAAATCATTAGCATTTACAATAATGGAGTTCGTAAGAAAAGGGCAGCCTTCTAAGAATAAAGAAAAATGGGAAGAGTATGCTAAAGCCATGAAAGAAAAGAACATAAAAGAATGGTATATAGAATCTTGTGAAAAAATAAAATATATGTTTCCAAAAGGGCATGCTGTAGCTTATGTAATGATGGCAGTTAGAATTGCTTATTTTAAAGTATATTATCCATTAGAATTTTATACAGCATTTCTAAATAGAAAAGTTGATGGATTTAGTATAATAAAAATGTATAAGAGTAATGATGAACTTAAAGAAGCAAGAAAACTTTTAGATGATAAGATGAACTTAGATGTAAAAGAAAAAGGTGACCTTACTTTATATGAAATCTTAGTAGAAATGAGTTATAGAGGAGTGGAACTTTTACCAGTAGATATTTATAAGTCAGAGGCTGATACTTTCTTAGTAGAAGATGGGAAAATCAGACTTCCTTTAGTGGCTGTGGATGGTTTAGGGGACTCAGTTGCTAAAAAAGTAGTAGAAGAGAGAAAACTTTCAGATTTTATTTCTTTAGAGGATATTTTAAAAAGAACAAAATTAAACAAAACTGTAGTGGAATTAATGAAGCATTATAAGTTTTTACCAGATATATCTTTAACAAATCAGCAAACTTTGTTTTAGAAAGAATTATTAATGCACCCCTTATGGGGTGTTTTTATTTTAAGTATATAACAGATTCTGGAACAAAACTTTTTGAAATTAATGTGTTTAAAGAGTACACAATTTTTAAAGTATTGTATTACTCTAAACCTATTGATTTGTGATACTTATTATGATAATATTAAAGAAGGAAAATAAAAAATTATAATTAAGAAGGAGTAAGGGATGAAAGGCTTAAAGATTTTATCACCAATTGGCGTATTAATGATGGTACTTGCGGGGATATTACCTATGATTAACAAGGAGAAGTTTTTTTTTAATAGCAGTATGTTTCCAACATTGATGATTTTAGGTTCTATTTGCATGGTAGCAGGAATGATACTTCCAATGTTATTTGGGAGTATAGGGAAAAGTAAGGCCATGAAAAATGGACTTTCTGCAATTGGAACTATAAAAAATATAAGACAAACAGGGACTTATGTAAATAATCAACCTCAAGTGAATCTTGAATTATTAATAACAAAAGAAGACGGAGAAGAATACAAAGCTAATTTAGTTCAGGTATTTAGTTATCCAGAGATAGCAGCACTTCAAGTAGGGGCAAATTTACCAGTTAGATATTTACAGGAAAGTCCATCAGTTGTGGCAATAGATAGAAATATAAATAAAAAAGATTATCAAGAAGTTTATGATAAGATTATGGTAAAAAAAGGCATAGTTAGCCAAGAAAATTTGGATATTGCTAAAAATGGAGTAACAGGAAATGCAGTAGTAAATTCATTAAATCCAACAGGAAGAATAGAAAATGGAAATCCTGAGTTAGAGATAAAGATGACTATTACTAAGGAAAATGGAGAAAAAATAGAAGTGAGTGTAACAAAGGTTATTTTAAAAAATGTAGTAAGCTATGTTCAAGCAGGACAGTTGATAGAAGTAATTTATATGCCTTCTAATCCTGAAAAACTAGTTATAAATCTTCCTGCTCAGTTATAAAAATTGTGTATTAGGAATAATTATTCTTAGAAAGTCTAAAAGTAAAAATGGATCAATAGTAAAAAAGAAATAAGTGAAAATAAAATTTAGAATAATAATATATAAAAGGGAGAAGAATTATGAAACTTAAAGTGAAAATTATTTTGTTCATATTATTGAATTTATTATTTACTGTTAGTATTCATGCTAACAAATTTGAACCTAAAGAAAGCGACTTGTTATTAATTTCTGATGAGTCTGATGATAGATTTACATATATAGAATATTATGATAATAATGAAAAGAAACATGAGAGTCATTATAAAGATGGAGTTCCTGATGGTGAACAAATTAATTGGGATGAAAATGGTAATGTGATTAGTAAAGAAAAATTTAAAAATGGAACGGGAATAGAAAAGATATATAATAATGAGGGATTATTAAGTCAGGAAACAAAATATGTGGATGGTCTAGTAGTCAAGTTAACAGAATATTATGAAAATGGTAAAAAAAACATTGAGAGTAATTATAAAAATGGAAAGTTGGATGGTAATTATACTATTTGGAATAAAGGTGGAAAGGTAATCTATAAGACAGTATTTAAAAATGATACAGGGAAAGTAAAAGTGATTTATGAAGATGAAGAAAAAGGCAGTTTTGAACAAGAGTATTCTTTAAAAGATGGAAGAGTAAATGGGGAATATAAAACAATAGAAAATGGAAAAATAATTAGTATAGAAAATTATAAAGATGGTGAATTAGATGGTGTTCAGAGTGAGTATTATTACAATGGAAATAAACTAAGTAAAAAAACATATAAGGATGGGACTTTAGATGGTGACTTCATTGTTTGGGATAAAGATGGAGGAATTATCTATAATACTGTCTTTAAAGATGGAACAGGATTAGAAAAATTATATGATCGAAGTGGAAGTATATTATTAGAGTCTGAAATGGTAAAAGGTTTATATGATGGAGAAATGAAACTTTATAATGAAGATGGAAGTATAAGATCAAAAACAACTTCTAAAAGTGGTATATCAAATGGTTCACATATACTTTATTTTCCTAATGGAAAAATGCTCTCAGAAATGAATTATAAAGATGGAGTATTAGATGGGAAATATGCTGTTTGGAATAAAGAAGGAAAGAAATTATATGAGACTAATTTTGTAAATGGAAAAGGCGTAATGAAAAACTATGATGAAAATGGAGAAATATTTTTGGAAATTAAATATGATACCGGAGGAAGTATTTTAGAGACAAAAACAAAAAATAATGATATTACATATAAAAATGGTCAAATAGAAGGAAAAAATACAGTTTTTTTTCTAAATGGAAAGAAGTCTTATGAGGCTAACTATAAAGATGGAGTTTTAACAGGTAAATACAGAGCATGGAATCCAAATGGAGACTTATTTTATGAAACAGAATTTATAAATGGTGTAGGTGTAATGAAATATTATCAAGAGCCAGACACTTTATGGGTAAATAAAATGGGAAATGGAGTAATGGATATTAAAAGTTATATTGACAAGAGATTTCAAATGATAATGATTGAGAATTAATATACTTATGGAGAAGTTATAAAACTCCAAGTCTATTATGACAAAAGATTCTAGAGTAAATATAATTGAAAAAAATAATATTTATGATTTTTAAAATGTATATATAAACTTTAGAAAAGCTAGATATAGACACTAGCTTTTCTTTTTTTGAAAACAAAAAAGCCGTTTGATAAATCAAAACGACTTTCTTTCGGGGGTATATGAAAAAATTATTCTTCTTATTAGCTTAAAATAATTATATCGCCCTAAGCTTAGTATAGACTTTTTTTATCCCTAATATTTGATTTATTTTCCCTTTTTTTAGTATAAGAAATGAAATAAGAAGAGAAAAATTATTAAATTTGTACAGTTTTATTTAAATAGGATTCATTATTTTACAGTAAGTAAACTTTTATATCATTAAAAATAAAAATTTTAAGATTTATAATTAATTAAATAAAAAAATAATTTCCTTTGCTAATAAAAGAAAAATAGAATATATAAAAATATGGGTATTAAAATTTTAGTTAAAATCCTTAAATCTCTTGAAATAAGTAAAATATTTTGTTATACTAAAATAGAATCGAATAAACTCATATATATCTTGAATATGGCGGGATGTTTCTACAAGTTACCTTAAATAACTTACTATGAGATAAAAGTTATAATAGCTTTATTTTAATAACTTCTATTTTATAGTGCCTAAGTTCAAGTACTACTTTGTCTAGGAGGAAGTAATGAAAAAGCTGAAATTAAAAAAAATAAAACTAAATTATAGTACTAATATAAATAAAAAAGAAGGCCTAAGTATATACTGATGTTATGTGCTTAGGCTTTTATAGTCTAGAATTATTTATTTTAAAGTATAACAAGTAGTTTGTAAAAAAATCATATAAAGATAAAAACTCAAGGAGGTAATAATGACTGACATAGAAATTGCACAGAAAGCAAAGTTGAAGAAAATAAGTGAAATAGCTGAGAAAATTGGATTAACAGAGGATGAGTATGAACAATACGGAAAGTATAAAGCAAAGGTAGAATTAAGTGTACTTGAAAAATATAAGGATAAAAAAGATGGAAAATTAATCTTGGTGACAGCTATAACCCCGACACCTCCAGGAGAGGGAAAGTCAACAGTAACTGTAGGCTTAACACAGGCATTTAATAAGTATGGTTATAATTCTATAGCAGCACTAAGAGAACCTTCACTAGGTCCGGTATTTGGAATAAAGGGAGGAGCAACGGGTGGAGGACATTCGCAAGTAGTTCCTATGGAGGATATAAACCTTCATTTTACTGGAGACTTACATGCTATATCAGCTGCACATAATCTTATATCAGCTTGTTTAGATAATCATTTGAATCATGGAAATGAGTTAGACATAGATATAACACAGATAACTTGGAAAAGAGCCTTGGATATGAATGACAGAGCATTAAGAAATATAATACTTGGTCTTGGAGGAAAATTAAATGGAGTTCCCAGAGAGTCATCTTTCCAAATTACAGTAGCTTCTGAAATTATGGCTATACTCTGCTTATCAGAGTCGCTGGAAGATTTAAAGCACAAAATTGGAAATATTATATTTGCTTATAATAGAAGTGGTGAAGCATTAAAAGTAAAAGATTTAAAAATAGAAGGAGCAGCAGCAGCACTATTAAAAGAAGCAATAAAGCCTAATCTAGTACAAACTTTAGAAAATACACCAGTATTTATTCATGGAGGGCCTTTTGCAAACATCGCTCATGGATGTAATTCCATCTTAGCAACAAAAATGGCATTGAAACTTTCAGATTATGTAGTGACAGAAGCAGGATTTGCAGCAGACTTGGGAGCTGAAAAGTTTTTGGATATAAAAGCAAGAAAGGGAAACTTAGATCCAAATGCTATTGTTATTGTAGCAACTGTTAGAGCATTAAAGCACCATGGCGGCGGAAAAGATTTAACAGATGAAAATCTTGAAACATTAGAAAAAGGAATTGTAAATTTAGATAAACATATAGAAAATATGAAAAAATATGGAATACCTGTAATAGTAGCTATTAATAAATTTATTACTGATACAGAAAAAGAAGTGGAATTTATAAGAAATCATTGTATGAAAGAAAATGTAAAAGTAGCACTATGTGAAATATGGGAAAAAGGCGGTGAAGGGGGGAAAGAGTTAATTGATATTCTAGTGGATGAAATAGGACAAGAAAAAGGAAAGTATAAACCACTTTATGAACTAACTCTGTCTATCAAAGAGAAAGTAAATAAGATAGCAAAAGAGATATATGGAGCAAAAGCAGTAGAGTTTTCACCAAAGGCCTTAAAAACAATAGTGAAGTTGGAAAAAATGGGATATTCAGATTTACCAATATGTATATCTAAGACACAAAAATCTTTATCGGATAATCCAAGTTTATTAGGAAGACCAGAAGACTTTATAATTAAAATAAATGAAATAAGAATATCATCAGGCGCAGGATTTATAGTGGCTATGGCAGGAGAAATAATAGATATGCCTGGTCTGCCGAAAAAACCAGCAGCAGAATCAATTGATATAGATAAAAATGGAAAAATAACAGGCTTATTTTAAAACTCATATAAGCCCTGAATACGGCAGGGCGTTTCTACAAGTTACCTTAAATAACTTATTATGAGTAAAAGATGATACAAAGCATATTAAAAATCTAATGCTTTGCTTTTACTTATGATTATTTATAAGTAGAAGCAGGAAATTAGATTTTTTTTATTATAAAATTTTTATAAAATAAAAGTAAGGATGGTAAAAATGGACTTTAGATTATTTGTAGAAAAGAAGAAAGAGTACAATGTCGAAGCATTAAATTTATTAGTAGATTTAAAAGAGAATTTAAATATTACTACTCTAGATAATCTTAGAATTATAAATATTTATGATATTTTCAATATTGAAAAAAGAGATTTAGGAAGTGCTAAAAATATAGTATTTTCTGAGATAACTGTTGAT
>JAGOZX010000148.1 GCA_018058425.1 Sebaldella sp. | reverse complement strand
ACTGACGAAGCACTATTCATTGTTACTGTACCTTTATTCACAACTCCAGTTTTTGTCTTATCAACTGTAACTGATGTTCCATCTTTGAAAGTTTTCCCATCTTTTGAAAATGCACTTAATCCAGTTTCTGTATTTGATTCTAAAGTTTTCCCTGTATTTAAAGTTACTATACTATTTTCAGCCACATATGCTTGTGATGTTGGATCAACACTTCCCCCAGAAAACGGTACAGTTAAATTACTATCAATAAGTATATTTGAATAATTTGCGCCATATAATAAAACTGAGTTTGCAGCCATAGACTTTATTTTTATATTATCAAAATTTGAAATATTAGCAGTACTTTCAGTTATATATCCCAAAACTGAACCTTGCCCTATTTCAGCTTCTAAACCATTTATAACAAATGTATTTGAAAATTTTGTTCCATCAATAGAATAAAGTCCTACAGCATTTTGACCTAATTTTATTGATGCTTGTTGTTGTGTTCCTACTCCTGTATTATTGAAATTCACCACAGAATTTCCATCTGACATCACAGCTATACTTGTATTTGTTGTACTATTTCCTGTAATTATTGGAGCTCCTATGTTTCCAATTGTTCCAGTATCTTTTGTATATATTCCTATTGCTCCATTACCCGATATTATATCTGCTGTTTGGGCTGATGATACTATTCCCTCAAAATTATGATTAAAAACTGCTCCTTTTTCTGCATATATTCCAATTGTTCCTTCTGAGTTATTTTTTATATGTCCTGTATTTAAAAATGATGAATTTAAAGCTCCATTTGATTTTGTTAATATAACTGCATGTGAATTTGTTCCTGTTGTTTCTATTAACGCATCTCCACGCCAATAATTATTTAAATCTCCATCCAAACCACGATTTTGGCCATTACCATTATTAATTAACATTCCTATAGAACTATTACCATTTACATTTATTGACGATTGATTAATCGAATTGCCGGATTCATTATTAAAAATTCCTATTGAATTATTTGAGTTAACATTTATATGTCCTATATCAGCTCCAGGTACCCAAACAATATTATTAAATATTCCATTTCCTAAAATTACTGCTCCATAGTTTCCATTCCCAATTAAATTAACTGTACCTGAATTTGCAGCTACTCCTATGTCTTCTACTCTAATCCCTGATGATTGATAAGCGTTTATTCCTACATTTATAACTCCTGTTCCTGATATTCCAATTGATCCACAAGTACCCGATGGATTACTTGTACATGTAACATTCACTTCTCCTTGATTTGTATATAATCCTGTTGATCTTTCTACAAGCCCAGTACTTAAATGAAGATTGCTATTAATCGTATCTTGATTTACAGTTGATACTCCAATATTTATAGTACCATTACCTCCCCATTCATTAATAGGAACTAAAATAGCAAAACCTGTAGACTCATCCCCATTTACATTTATAACTCCACCAGACTGCAACAGTAATCTACTTGTTTCATTAGGAGATGTTGGATCTTGATTTAAAAATCCTGCTCCTGCTCCTGAAGTTGTCATCATTCCATAACTTCTATAACCATTTATTGTTATATTTCCAGCATTATAACCTTGCTGAACAATCAAACTACTATCTGGTCTCAATTGTATCCCTATACTTTCTGGTGAGTTCATTATTATTGAACCTGATGAGGTATTTATCATCTGTACTCTTGTTCCTTGCACAGAACTATCCATTCCAACTGAAAGTCCAGCCTGATTTTTATAAATACCACTAGCTGCGATCATTCCATTAATTACTCCTGTATTGTATAAATAAGAATTATGATCTTGAACATTAGCACTACTTCCAGCTGCGAAACCACTTGGCCCTCTAGCTTCCATCCCAACCGTTAAAGTTTCTTGAAGATTTATAGTTCCTGCATTCTCAATTGCTAAAGAAGTATGTAAAGGTTGATCAATTTCCATAGCTCTAACATTTTGTTTTTGTACTGTTAGTATAGAACTAGCAGCATTTGTCATACCAGTAGGAGAATAACCAGGAGCTGATAATGTTAATATCGATTCTAATGTACTTCCTGCCCCTAATGTATAAATTCCTGTATATGAGCTTTGATTGAAACTAGCAGATAACAAAGGATCTGTTGAATTAAAAAACGGCAACCCAAAACTCACCACCGTAATAGGTGATAAAACAACCTGAGGTATAGATACATTTGTATTAACATTTATATTAGGACTCACCACCTGAGGTGAAACAATAGCAGCTGGTTGTGTTATATTTATAACCGGCAAACTAACATTTGGTATATTAATAGTTGGAGCCAACTTCGGAACTGCAGTTGGAGCCTTTATACTTTCTATTGTAATTTCTTTTTTGTTAACATTTATTTCAGGTGACAGAGTAAAGTCATTAACTGTTTTCATAGGAATTGTAGCTCCTATTTGTATCATCTTTTTAGTTCTAAGATCTAAGCCAGTTAACTCAGAAGAACTTTTTGAAGAGCCTCCATCTTTCTTATTATCATATCCTCTGCTATTTTCAGCATAAAAACCTGAAGCAAAAACTTGCCATTCCAAATACTCTGGTTTTACTATATAATCACTTTGTGCGTACAAATCTTTTAGTTCTTTATTTCTCTTATTAAGTATTTCTTCTATTAATTTATAATTCTTTTCATTTGATTTTCCTGTTTCCAAATTTTTTACCATGTTACCATATAATTTATCGTACTTTACTGTTTGAGAACTTTCCGCTGCACCCATAGAAAAGAGTGAATTTACTGCTAGTAAAAAGAACATCATTTTTTTATTCTTGAACATATTACCTCCCGTATTTAAAATAGTTTAATTTAGATAAATTCTAAATCATATAATATTTCTAAAACATGTAGAAATAAAAAACAAAATCATATACTGTATTTAATAACTTAAATTATCTAATAATTTAGAATTACCTTATCTATGACTCTGTTCTTGTCTTACCATCATTTACAAAATTAACTGTTTATTTTTAAAATTTGATATGGGAGATATGTTTTGATTATTTCATGAAGAAAAAATCCTTTACATAATAAAAAAGGGTTTTTTCAATTAAAATAAAAACTTCTCCATACTTCCCCAGCTTAATTATTTATAGTTCAAAATAATTCATATTACTCTAATATTAATAATACAAAAATTAATTATAAATATTTTGATTATATTCATATGTAATATAAAATATACTTTATTATAAACTATAAACAATTTTATCAAATTCAGATAAAATTTTCAAGAATTTTATTATATTATTTTACATTTTTTATAAAAAAATAGATATTATATATAATTTATAGTAAATAATAATTTTTATCTATTTTAAATACTGTATAAAATATTTAAAATTAATATTTGGATAGTAATTTTTAAAATTATAAAGAATAAGTATTCTATTTTTTCAGAAATTTGTAACCAAATTTATACAGATAGGCTCATTAAAATTTATTCATAAAAAAATAGGATAATATTTTTAAAAATATCATCCTAAAAAATCAATTAATTTTCTTTAACATTATAGACTCATATGGTCTTAATTTTATAATATTTGAACTATCTAATCTTATATTATTGTAATTAGATATCAGTATTTTATATTCTAGTAAGTTATCACTTATATTAAAATTACATTCAGTGCTATAAAAATTAGCAATTACAATTAATTCATCATTTTTAAAGCTTCTCTTATATGCATATACATTTTTATTTTCTATATCTATGTCTTCATACTTTCCTTCAATTAATATCTCTTCCTCTTTTCTTAGTTTTATCAGCCTTCTATAAAAATAATAAATAGATTCTTTATTTTCCAAAGCCTTTTCTACATTTATATCTTTATAATTAGCAGCTGTATTTATCCAAGGCACTCCAGATGTAAAACCAGAGTTCTTTTCAGAGTTCCATTGTAATGGAGTTCTTGAATTATCTCTAGATTTTTGTTTCAATATCTCAATAATCTCTTTTTCCTCTAGTCCTTCATCTTTTTTCA
>JAGOZX010000002.1 GCA_018058425.1 Sebaldella sp. | reverse complement strand
GAAGTATTATTAGAGTTAAATAGTAGACCTAGAAAATGCTTAAATTACAACACACCACTAGAAGTACTACAATTATATTTATAGTTTCTTAATTATTTTAGTGGTGCATTTAATTTGACAATTCAAGGAATGAAAAAATACTCAAAAACCCTTAAATTAAAAATAAAAAAAGTAGAAGCTTTTACTCCCACTTTTTTAAAGTTTATTAATTTTGTTCTGATATTATATTTATTTATCTTCTTGATCCAGTATAAGCAGTTAAACTATTTCTGCTAATTTCATTATTAAATGCTGTTTTAACTGAATCCAGCTCTCTTTTTATGCTCTTTCTTTCTGCTGTTAGTCTGTCTACTTTTCTCCAGTCTACATTTCTTTGATTTTTCGCTGTTTTTATTTCTCTATTTTTTTGATCTAGCTTATTATTTAATGAACTTAATTTTTGATTATATCTTGAACTAATTTCATTATATTTTTTTTCTTTTTCACGTTTATCTTTCTCGTATTTATTAGTATCATATTTATTATTATCGTACTTATTATTCTCATATCTATTATTAGTATTATTATTCTTGCTAAGTCTACTAATTCCTGCACTAAAACCAAATGAAGACATTCCTAACATTAATATCATTCCTGCTAAAATTCCTTTTTTCATTTTACATCACCTCATAATAATCTATTTTCTATAGATACATAATATACCTCTGGTGTGAAGTTATTATGAAGTTTTAAAAACTATTTTTAAATAAAAAATAATCACAGAAATAATCTTATTTATTAGATTAACATCTAATTATACTTCTTCTTTTTCTTTCTCGATCTCTATCTTAGAAACACGCTCATCTATCTTTAAGAATGGCAAGTAAAGAAAAATAGTAATTACAATTATTATTATTTGTAATACTGACGCTCTCCAATCTCCGCCTGTAGCTAAAAACCCTGATATTATTGGTGGAGTCGTCCATGGAATTTGAACTACCACATGATTTATAAGACCCACAGATGTTGCAAAATATGCTAAGCCTAAAGAAAATACTGGTGCTATAACAAATGGTATTATAAGCATTGGATTAAATACTATTGGAAGACCAAATATAACCGGCTCATTAATATTGAAAAGCCCAGGTACAAAAGACATTTTAGAGACATCCTTATAATCTTTTCTTTTTCCAAAAGCAAAAATTGCTATAAGTAATGCAATTGTATTTCCAGAACCACCCATTATTCCAAAAGTATCCTTAAATGATGAGTTAATAATATGAGGTATTGCTGCATGATTAGCATAAGCTGTCATATTTTCCTGCATATTTTGTAATAAAAATGGATCTAATAATGGGTTAGCAATAACTGCTTGGTGTATTCCAAATCCAAAAAATAGATTTGCCAGAGTCATTAAAAATAAAAATCCAAATAAACTAGTTGTTATATGGCTTAAAGGCTTTGTAATTACCATTGATATTAATTGATTAAAGTCCATTTTAAATATAGCATTTAATAAAAATGATAAAAATGCAAAAATTATTATATTTGCCATAATTGGTATTAAAACATTAAATGACTTTATAACTGCTGGTGGTATATCGCCAGCTATATTTATTTCAAGCTTTTTATTTGATGAAAGCTTTATAAATAGATCTGTCGCCACAAGTCCAACAATAATACCCACAAACATACCACTTGCATTCATATAGCTAACTGGTATAACTCCATTTATTGTAAATGCCTTTTCTATTCCTTCTGGTTTAAACATAGACACAAAAGGTGTTACAACAAAAATACTTGATAAAGTTACTAAAATTGATGCTAATACATTTTTGTACCCTCTATTTACACTTAAATAATAAGCAATTGCTACCCCTATAAGAAGTGTTATTATATTTAATGTTCCATTTGATACTGATACCCCTATCTTTTGCCACTCTGTTAAAGTCTGTGGATTTACAATTTTACCCATAAAACCAGTTGGTTCTAAGATAACATAATTTATAAATGTTATAAAACCTGCCAAAATCATAAATGGCATAATAGAAGCAAATGCATCTCTTAATGTACGTAAATGTATCTGTCCACCTAACTTTAAAGCCACTATTCCAAAATAATCAGTCAGACTTTTTTTATCTTTTTTTTCCATAATAAACCTCCAAAATTTTTAAACTAAACTAACTTATCAGTATTGTACATAAATCCATTTTCTTCTGCCATTTTTTTGAAAAATTCTCCACTTTTCTTAATTGTTCTCTTATTTGTAGCAAGATCCAAAGAAACAAGCCCGTATCTATTTTTATAAGTATTTATCCAAGACCAACAATCTATAAATGTCCATAAATGATAACCTTTAATATCGCATCCTTCATTTATCGCTTTGTGTACATAAGCAAGATGATCTTTTATATAGTCAATTCTATATACATCTTCTATCTGACCATCTTTATTTAAAAATCTTTCTTCTTCTGCTACACCCATTCCGTTTTCTGAAATAAACGATTCTATATTTCCATAGTTATCTCTTATCTCTATACATAAATCATAAATTCCTTTTTCATAAATTTCCCATCCACGATAGATATTCATACGTTTTCCAGGCATATTATGGAATTCAAAAAACCATTCTGGTAAAAAAGGACTATTTTTATTCACTTCTGTTAAACGAGCTTTTACTCTTCTAGGTTCATAATAATTAAGTCCTAAAATTTGTGAAGTATTTTCTGAAATTATCTTTAAGTCATCTTCTGTGTATTCTGGCATTTGATCATACTCTTTTAAAATTGAAACTAGTTTTTCATTAAATGTTCCTTTTACCATTGGATCTAAGAAACTTTTAGTATAGAACGCATCAACTATTTCTGCTGCTTCTACATCCCATTTATTTTGACTTCTAGGATATGTTGGACTTAAGTTTAAAATTACTCCTATTTTTGAATCCAAATTAAGCTCTTTAAAAGATTTTACTGCCATAGCATGAGCTAAAATAGTATTAAAAGCAGCCTGTGCTCCTCTTTTAAAATCAATAATATTTGGATAATGAAAATCCTCTAAATATGATCCTAAAATAGGCCCAAGAGGTTCGTTAAATGTAAACCAGTGAAAAACAAGATCTCCAAACTCTTTAAAACATGTTGTTGCAAAGTTCACATATGCTTTTACTACTTCTCTTGATTCCCATCCGCCAATCTCTTGAAGCTTAAACGGCATATCAAAATGATATAAATTAGCAAAGGGTCTAACTCCATTTTTTACCATTTCACTTAACATATCTCTATAAAAAATAACTGCTTTTTGATTTACTTCACCTGTTCCTCCATCTGGAAATAAACGTGACCAAGAAATAGAAATTCTAAAAGAATTATGTCCTATTTCCTTCATTAATTTTATATCTTCTTTATAGTTATTAAAATGATCAGTTGTTTTTTCTGGACCAATCCCATTATAAAATCTATTTGGCTCTGTCTTAAACCAATGTTCCCATACAGTTTCTGCTTTCCCCGTATTACCTTTACCTTCAGCTTGTTCAGCAGACCATGCTGAACCCCACCAAAAGTCTTTTGGAAAAACTAATTTATTCTCCATAAGTACCTCCTAAAAAATTTATAGCTTAATTATACCATCTTTTTCTAAAAAAACAATATCTTTTATAAAAAGTATATACTTTTAATTTTTGTTTTATTTTTATTTATATGATATAATTTTTAATAAGTTTAACTAATTATACTAGAAACTATACTTTGATTGTTTTTTATAGTTAGCTAAATTCTCAGAAGGAGACTGTATTATGACTAAAGAAATAAAATACCAAATAATATATAAAGATATAAAAGAAAAAATAAATAATAATGAATATAAAATAGATGAAAAACTTCCCACTGGAATAGAATTAGCAGAAAAATATAACTGTAGTAAACTCACAGTCAAAAAGGCACTTGATATTCTTGCTAATGAAGGAATGTTAGTAAGACGAAGAGGGTCTGGAAGCTATGTAAAGAGGCATTCTATTATGAATAATGAGTTCATAGTAGAACCCACTTCAAATCTAACAAATAAATATGGTAATAATAACGTGGAATCAAAAGTATCAAATTTCTCAATAGAAAAACCATCTGCTGAAATTTCTGAAATACTAAATATAAAAGAAGAGTACATATATGTAATTGAGAGAGTCAGACATATAAATAACCAGCCATACTCTATAGAATACACATATATGCCGCTTTCAGTAATCAATGGACTAGAGCCAAAACATTTAGAACACTCTATTTATGACTATATCCAAAATGTATTGAAATTAAAGATAAAAAGTGGGCATATTTTTATAAGAGGAAGTAAGTTTACAAATTATGAAAAGAAATTGTTAAATATTAAAAATGATACTTTTAGTATTGAGTTAGAGAAAAAAGTATATTTAGAAGATGGGCGTATTTTCGAATTCTCTCTTACAAAACATGTCTCAGAGCATTTTGTATTTGAAACTATTTTTGTTAATAATTAAAATAATTTTAGAAATTTAATAGAATTATCTCCAAATGACTGTACCCTAAAAAGTGGACATGGAAAAATGCCATGTTCATTTTTTAATTAAAAAAATAACTATATCTAAAGTTCTAACAAAATAAAGTTTCAAAAGAAATAAATTTGAATTTTATATAATCCAATAGTATTGATAGCATTGTTTCCTTTACTATGGTATTATATAGAGTAGTTAAAAATTAATAAGAAAAGTTTTATTATAAAGAAATAAAAAAGGAGAATTTAAATGAATTATAAAAACTTAACAGAACCTAAAAAATTTAAATCTATACTAAAAGCGCAAGCAATACTAGATATAATAATGTTAGATAAAGATGAGGAATGGATGCGTATAACAACATATTATCCAAATTATCTTGAAAATGTGGATATGTTTAAGATTGATAATGGCTCTGGAGATGATATGTTTATCTTATTTTCAGAACACGGAGTAATAATAAAAGGATTTGATCATGAATCAATTCTTTCACCACATACTAAAAATGAATTTAAGATAGCTGACGGAATTTACAATCTTGTACCCAAAAAATTGCTAGACTTATTAAAAGATAAATCTATAGAACAGGAATCTGTGACTTTCTGTATTTGGAGAACTTCTGAAGATTTAGAATGGAACAAAGGAAAAGTTAGTATACCTAAAGGGGAAGATGATGGAAAGTTTCTATTATTATATATAAATGAAACTCCTGATAATTGGAAAACTTGGGCAGAAGACTACTATGAGGAAGAGTTTGATATTGAAAATATTAAAAAAATATATTCAAATGAAGAAATTACTCTTGAAATGATAGAAGAGATGAATCCTGAAAGAGACTCTGAATCTGCTTTACGAGAAATAAAGAAAATTATATAATTATATTGAAGGCATCAAAATTTCTGTTTAAATTCAGTTATTTTGATGTTTTTTTATTTACAATTTATATAATAAAAACCTCTAAAAATTTATTTCAAACAATTTTTAGAGGCTCACAAAACTTTTATTTTAACTTTTCATCTACAATTTTTTCATATATAGAATAATTAACAAATACTCCTTTTGGAGCATAAATAACTACTGGTAACTTACTGTTATAACGTATTGTTTCTTCAGAATTATAAAAGACATCCTTCTTCGTCTTCCCTTGTACAGCACATGCCATTAAAGTAGAAGCCATCTTATCTGAACCATTAAATACATAATAATTATAACCATACCCATCTAAAATTTTCTCTTCTATTTTTCCATCAATTAGAAAATGCTGATTACAATCAACTTCTTCTTCTCTTCCAAACTTAACTTTAACTAGATAGTTATTTTCATCATCCTTTTGTGATAAAACTATAGTATGTTTTACCATACCCTTTTCTGCATTGGGATAAATATCATCTTTTTTTACTGTTTTAGACATTGATAATAAAGACAATACAAGCATTCCCGATAAAATTATCTTTCTCATATATTCCTCCATTCTCTTTTTATTTTATGTCAAGACCACAATAGGTCATTGATATAATTTTTAAAAACTAAATCAATTTTTCTTAATTATAACCCAGTAATCCTAGTTTCCAACATTTAAGCTATTTCTTCCTAGCCAATCTACAACCATGCTTTCAGGAAAATCATCTTTAGCAGTCCACTCTATTATATCCTTAATTTCTCCATTTTCATAGTAGACCAAAGTAGGTGTATATTTAATATTATACTCTTTTTTAAAAATTTCCCACTCTTCTTTATTTGCTACTAATTTTTTTATGTCCATATAATATAGCTGATCTTTTAATTTAGCATTTCCTTTAAGATATTTAGGAATAAACCATTTTTCAAATATTTTAGAATCACCGCAATTAGGTCTTCCAACATATACATAAAAATTTTCTTTATTCTTCACTTTTTCTTTAAAGTCTTCTAGCTTCATTGTTTTCAAATCCTTAGAAATCTTTGAAACATTTTTACCATACCAGTCATATCCTTGATAACCACATATAACTAATAAAGCACAAACAACCGCAGCAATGATAATTTTTTTCATGGTTCCTCCTAAATTATTTTATTTCATCTTTTAAAAATTCTAATGTTTCTTTTTCACTTTTATCTCCGATTTGTCTTTTTACTTCTTTCCCACCTTTAAACACTATTAAAACAGGCGTTCCATCCTTTACTAAGCTGTCTTCTCTATTAGCCTTATCACTTACATCCAGTCCTAAAACGCTAACATGTTTCTTTTTTATTATTTTATTCAGCTTTGGTTTAAATTCAAGACAATGTGAACATGTTGGTGAGTGAATATAGATTATAAAATCTTCCTTATCTGCTACTTTCTGGTTATAAACTTCTAAATTTACATCAGTAAATAGATCAGTATCTTTTTTTTGTATAATACCAAAGAATATACCTATTATTCCACCAAATACTAATATGAATATTACTATATTTTTCAAAATTTTCATTTTTTCTCCTTTTAAGACTTTCTTTTATTAAGATATTCAATAAACTAAAATATAAAAGAAAAGTATATTGCAACTTATCCTTTTATATTCTATCATCATATATTCTATTTTTCAATATTTCATATTATTTATTTTACTCTTTTTAAATATAATTCTTACTTCCCGCTATCTCCATAGTTAGATAGTACCCTTGC
Organism: Sebaldella sp.; assembly: GCA_018058425.1. GTDB lineage: Bacteria > Fusobacteriota > Fusobacteriia > Fusobacteriales > Leptotrichiaceae > Sebaldella. The sequence continues at coordinate 71,573 of JAGOZX010000002.1, read as the reverse complement.
ACTAGGATCATCTACATTACAGCCTTCCCATTCTTTATTAGGCATCCAGAAATCTTTTATCCACTTGGCTTTTTCTGGATAAAACTCCTCAAATATATCTCTATATAATAATGATTCTTTAGTAAATGGAGTTTTATATGGATATTTTTCCTGTGCTTTTTTTAGATCCTCCTCTGTGTATTTAGATTCAGCGAATTCTTTTAAGTAATCAACCATAGAATGACCCATAGCATCACTAAATGCTGCTTTTTCCCTATATAATATACTATCTGGGAGGTATCCTAATCCTTCAAAAGCCTTTCTTAACAAATATTTTCCTTTATTATACTTATTCATCTTTTTCTCAGGATTTACACTCATTACATAATCAACAAAATCTATATCTCCAAATGGTACTCTTGCTTCTAAAGAGTGCGCAGCTATACATCTATCTGCTCTTAATACATCATACATATATAGTTCTCTAATTCTTTTTTGTGATTCTTTTTGAAATTCTTCTGGTGTAGGAGCAAAATCTGTGTATTTATATCCAAATATTTCATCACTTACTTCTCCCGTAAGCAATACTTTTAATTCTGTATTCTCATGAATATATTTACTTATTAAGTACATTCCTATACTTGCTCTCACTGTTGTTATATCCCATGTTTCTAAATGATAGATTATCTCTCTTAATGATCCTAAAACATCATCTTTTGTTATTTTTACTTCTACATGTTCTGTTCCTAAAAAATCTGCCACTTCTTTAGCATATCTTAAATCAATTGGATCAGTATCCATACCTATTGCAAATGTTTTAATAGGTTTCTTTAAGTGTTTTTGCGCTATAGCACAAACAAGTGAAGAGTCTAGACCTCCGCTTAATAAAAATCCTAATGGAGCATCTGAATGTAATCTTTTTATTACTGCTTTTTCTAATTTTTCTCTAATTTTAGAAGTTATCACTTCTACTTCCTCATCTATTATTACTTTTGGATCTGCTATATCATTATAGCAGTAAAATTCACCATCTTTATAGTAATGTCCTGGAGGAAACGGAACTACATTTTCACAAAAATCTATTAATCCCTTAGCCTCGCTTGAAAATGCTATTTTTCTAGTTTCCTTTTCAAATCCATAAAATAATGGTCTTATTCCTATTGGGTCTCTTGCAGCTAACACTTCTTCTGTTTGACCGTCATACATAACCAATGCAAATTCTGCATCCAGCATTTTTAACATTATTTCTATACCAAATTTTTCATATAAAGGAAGTAATACTTCGCAATCACTGTTTGAATGAAATTCATAAATATCATTTACTACCTTTTTTAATTCTTCAAAATTATAGATTTCTCCATTACACATTAATTCATTTCCATTATTTAAAAAAGGCTGATTTCCCTTACTGCTTAAATCCATTATTGATAACCTATGAAATCCCCAGATGCCACCCTTCTGAGTAGTTACACACTCATTATCAGGCCCTCTATGATATATTTTTTGAAAACCTTTATCAAACTTCTCTGCTTTCACTCCACCATAAGATGAAAATACAAATCCACACATTTTGATCACTCCCAATATAGTTTTAGTCTTAAATTTTACATCGAATACAAAAAGCCCGCTTTCACGGGCTTCATCTCTATATAACTAAATTAATTAAAATTCATTATTTGGCAGAAATTTCTAATTGCTTCTGCTTCACATTTTAGTTACAAGATACGGAAATACTTCTTTAGAGTACTCGATACCCGCCAATAGTTACGTTATTGGTTTACGTTCTAGCCTACTCACATAAATATGCTTTCGATAGACAGCTCCAAGGTGTTCTTCACCATAATCTCCACTGTTAGGCTCTCACCACCCCTAACTCGCTCAAAGCTTCTAATTAAAGTTACTCTCCTTTTCACAGCTTTTAATATTTTATTGTAAACTTATTATAGTTTTATTTTATTAATATGTCAATAGGATTCCCATATATATATTATATAATTAAAATATATAAAAACTATATAAGCTGTAATTAGTAATAGATTTAAACTCAATAATTACTCTGTCTTACTAGTTTTTATTTTCTCTTTAAAATCATTTACTCTTTTTAAAAAATTTTCCGCATTTAGTGATTCTGCATTTGTCTCTTTGCCACTTTCAATAGCTCCTATATATGTTTCTGTATCATATTCTCCTATTATTCCATCTAGAAAACCATATATTACCTGCTTTATTTGAAGTTCTTGCAGCTCTTCTTGTCCTTCAAAATAAACATGTATATTTAAATAATTTCCACTTTCTTCTACATTGAAAAAGATTTTATCTGTATCTAAACTAAAACTATCATCAAACTTTAAACTAAAAGGAATTGCAATTCTTGGCTTAAAAGCAGTTACTTTCCATTCTAAGTCTTTTGGTGCCGAAGATACTAATTTTTCCACTTCTGAAAAACTTCCTTTTATTCCTCCTGCAGTAATCACAAGCTCTCTATTTTTACCAGAAAGTTCTAAACTTAAGTTAGGATCTATTTTAGCGAGTTGCTCTTGTATTCCATTTAATAACTGCTTTTGCTCATCAGTTGTTAAGTTTTCTATATTCTCTGCTTTTATTTTCACACTATTAAAATAATTCCAAAAATTATTATAATTATTACTGCTATTACTACTTGATTCACTTTTCTCTTTAGCACATCCTACTATTAACACTAGTAATGTAAATAACATTATTATAGCTCTTTTCATTTTTCCTCCATACTTTATCTTAAATTACTATTTTATCTAATAATTTTACTTCATCAAATTTAAAATGTCAAATATAAGCTGCCATAAATAAGAGCCATTTAAGTTTTAAGTTCTTTATAAAGATACAATTGATTTTAACTTTTCATGATTATATGGTATAATTATAAAAAATATTATTATTCAAGGAGCTAAAAATGAGAAAAGTTTTACTTAAAATCACAATCCTTTTGTTCTTATTTAATATTTCATTTTCATACTCTGATTATTATTACAAAGTATATACTATAAAAGTGAATAAGACTGAAATTTTTGATTTTATTAACGCCACAGAAAAACAAAGAAATTCTTTAACTAAAGTTTTTGATAAATATCAAAAACAAGCTAATGAATTATCTACATCAACTGTTAGTTATTCTAAAAAAGTACAAAAGTTAAATGCTTTAAAAAAAGATAGAAAAAACGAGATATACAAGGTTTTATCACATGAACAAATAAAAAAATATAATACTTATATTAACGAAAAAAACTTAGAGTTTAAAGAAAGAAATAATAAAATTTCAGAATTACTTTCTACTCTAGACCTTAGTAATCAACAAGAATCTGATATACTAAAATATGAAAAAGATTTTCAAAGAAAGTTAGATGATCTTCAAAGTAAAAATATTTCTAATGAAGATTTTATGAGTCAGTATGAAGAGTTAAAAACTGTTAGAAATAAATCAATTAGCTCTGCGCTTACTGATGATCAGTTAAAAATAGTTGAAAATAAGAAATTCTTTTAAAATACATGATTTAAAAATTCTCTTTAAATTCAAGCAATTCTTGAATTTTAAAAGAGAATTTTTTTTATTTCTAAAATTTTTTTATTAAAAAAATTTATATATCTAAATAATATCAATATTTTCTTTATTTTTCATACCTATATATGTTACAATAATAACGCAAATGAAATATATTTCATTATTGGGATTTTTCATAGTAAAGAGGTATTTTCGACTCATTTTTGTTAATTACATTACAAGAATAATGTCTTAATCTCTCACTTATCCAATAACATGAATATTAGCGTATTTCTTTTAGTTTGCACCTGACGATACAGATATGATACTACCCCAAACTAAAACAAATACACAAAAATACATCAAAGTAATACTTAGTGTGTGTTATTGCTATTATTGTTAACTAAAATAATCATACAATTATAGTAATTCTATATAAAGACACTAACAAAAATCTATATTTGAAAGAAAAGAGGAGTAATATTATGAGTAATAATAACGCAGTATTAGCAAGAAACACAGAAAAGGCACCACAAAGTTCTCTACATTCACAAACAGTAGCTTTTTCTCATTATAACAACCTTTCAGCTCAATTACCTATCGATCCAAAATCTGGTAATTTAGTAGCTGGTGGCATTACAGAGCAGGCCAAGCAGTGTTTTAATAATATCAAGGCAATTATTGACAGCATAAACCATGTTATGGATGATATTGTTAGAATAAGTATATTTGTTAAGAATATCAAGGATGTTGACGCTGTAAATGAAGTTTATAAAACTTTTTTTTCAAGCTACCTTCCTACACAAACAATAGTTGCAGTTGATGCACTACCTATGAATGCTTTAGTTCAAGTTGAAGCACTTGTTACAAATGGTGAAGGTACAATTCCAAATGCACCACAAGCAGGAGACCTTATAAAACTTACAAATAACACAAAAAAGGCACCAACAAATTGTTTATCAACACAAACAGTGGCTTTTTCTCATTATAATAACATCTCAGCTCAGTTACCTATTGATCCTAAAACTGGAAGATTAGTAATTGGCGGAGTTACAGAGCAGGCTAGACAGTGCTTAAAAAATATAAAAATGATTTTAGAAAGTATTGATGTTCCTTTTGATGATATTGTTAAAACTACAGTATTCTTAAAAGATTTTTCACATTTTGAAGCTGTAAATGAAGTTTATAAAACTTTTTTCCCAGACTCAGCTATTGCAAGAGCTGTAGCTTATGTTCCAGCAAGAACAACAGTTTCAGTTTCAGATTTACCTATGGGAGCTTTAGTTCAAGTTGAAGCAGTAGTTTCACACGGAGATGGAACACCTCCACAAGCTATTGAAGACAGACATGGAATTATCATAGAAGCAAATAACACAGAAAATGCACCAAAATGTTGTTTATCAACACAAACAGTGGCTTTTTCTCATTATAATAATATTTCAGCTCAATTACCTTTAGATCCAAAAACTAATGATATAGTTTCTGGTGGAGTAAAAGAGCAAACTGAACAATGTTTAAAAAATATCAAGGCAATTGTAGAAAGTATCGATCATGTTATGGATGATACAGTTAAAGTAAATATATTCCTTAAAAATATAGGAGATATTGAAGCTGTAAATGAAATTTACACAAAATTCTTCCCAAAAGGTACACCTGCAAGAAGAATAGTTGGTGTATCAGTTCTACCAAAAAATGCTTTAATTCAAATTGATGCAATTATAGGAAACGCTGAAGGAACACCTCCAATGGCTCCATGTTGCAAAAAATAAATAATCTATAATATAGACTGAAAAAACACGTTAGTATTCATAATACTTTGAACGTGTTTTTTCATTTTTCAATATTTTTGAAAACTCTCTTATCTATATGCATTTTTGTAAATTTAAAAAAATTCTCCAAAAGTTCTAATTAATAAAACTTTGGAGAATTTTATATTTATTTTTGTAATTCTATATATTACTGCTGATTATAATACTTCATTGCTTCTGGTAAATATTCTTGTAATTTTTTTATTCTATTTGTCGTATCTGGATGTGTACTTAAAAATTCCGGTCCTTGACTTCCTCCAGCTGCTGCCATTCTTTTCCAAAGCTCTACAGCTTCTTCTGGATTGTAACCAGCCATTGCCATAAATATAAGTCCATATTTATCCGCCTCATATTCCTGCGTTCTATTAAACTTTAATAAACCTAAATTCAATCCTTGACTCACTAAATCATTACTTACTACAGATGTTGCTCCACCTGTTAATACATCAGCCATTTGTTTTCCAAATAAAATTATCCCTGCTGCTGTTTGATTACTCTGTCCTTCTGCATGATGTCCTGCTATTACATGGCCTATTTCATGACCCATTATTGCAGCTATCCCTGCATCATTTTTAGCTATTGGCATTATTCCAGTATAAAATGCTATTTTACCTCCTGGTAATGCAAATGCATTTATTTCATCAGATTTAATCAAATTAAATTCCCAATTCAAATAATCCACTTTTTTAGCTTGACCATTTTCTTTTAAATATTTTTCTACCGCTGTTGCTAATTTTTCACCAACATTTTTTACCCTTATTCCGTCTTTAGTACTATTTGCAAGTAATCCTTGCTGTTTTAACTGAGCTATCATTTGATCATACTCACCTGAATATTGGCTTGCCAGTTTTTCATCATCCACTAATTTTAATTGTTGTCTGCCTGTTATTGGGGCAGAAGAACATGATATTAAAAATAAGCCAGCTAATATCAAAAACATACTTTGAAAAAATTTTCTCATTGATTCCTCCTAAAATAATATTGTTCATAATACTCTAATTTTATTCTTTCTTTTACATTTTGTCAATTAAATATTTTTTTTTGGAAATTACTTTGTTTTTGAAAATTTTTTATAGTTTTTATTTTATTCTCTTATTAATTTTAATTGTATTCCTTGAGGCATTAATTAGTGTATTTAAAAGCTTTCATATTTTCTATGTCTTTGATCTTCTTTTCTAGATTTTTCATCCAATACTTTTTCCTTTCGTGTACAAGAAATCACATTTATAAAAATTAAGATAAATAATAATATTTTTTTCATTTTTCCTCCTTAGTATATTTCGAATATCGTATCAATTAATTAAATTATTGTCAATTTGTCTGAAATAAAACATAAAAAAATTCATACCTTGATTACTATAATTCTCTTTCAATTTTTAGAGTTATAGACTATAATATAATTAGAATATAAAAAAAATTTAAATTAGGTGATAATTATGGGTAATCAAATAAAGACTTTTGTTCTAATGCTGTTTTTGGCATTAATATTTATGTTTATTGGAGATTTTGTAGGTGGACATGGCGGTGCTCTTTTTGGACTTGTCATTGCTCTTGGAATCAATTTTTTTAGTTACTGGAATAGTGATAAAATGGTGCTTTCTTCATATAATGCTCAAGAAATCACTGATAAAAATGAACCTAGAATATATAATATTGTAAAAAATCTTACTAAGGCAGCTGATCTGCCTATGCCAAAAGTTTACTTAATTCCAGAGATGCAGCCAAATGCTTTTGCTACTGGTAGAAACCCACACCATGCTGCTGTTGCAGTAACTAGAGGGCTTGTAGAAACTATGGATGATTCAGAGCTTAGTGGTGTTATTGGTCATGAATTAGGCCATGTAAAACATAGAGATATATTAATAAGTACCATTGCTTCTACATTTGCTGCTGCTATTACATACGCCAGCAGATTTGCCATGTATTCTGGAAGTGGAAGAAGATCGGATAATAATAGCAGAGGATCAAATCCTTTTGCATTCATTATGGTCTTGTTAGCTCCAGTAGCTGCCTTAATTGTTCAAATGAGTATCTCTAGAAAAAGAGAGTTTCTAGCTGATCAGTTTGGCGCTAAAATATCAGGTAACCCTTTATATTTAAGAAATGCATTATTAAAACTAGAAGCATACAGTAGAAGAATACCAATGAAGCATGATAATCCAGTTTACTCACACATGTTTATTATAAATCCTTTAGCAAAATTAGGTAACTTTGCAGATCTTTTTAGAACACATCCTCCTACAAGTGAAAGGATTAAAAAACTGGAAGAAATGGTGGAGAGATAATTGAAAAATGATGAAATAATCGAAAAAACTAAAAAATTTGTAAAAGATAAGCTAGATGGTGAAGGTTCTGGACATGATTGGTGGCATATTGTAAGAGTTTATAATACAGCTCTTGATATTGCTCAAAAAGAAGGAAACTGTGATATTTTTATCGTTGAATTAGCTGCACTTTTACATGATATAGCTGACTGGAAATTTCATGACGGAGACTTAAATAAGGGATCAGAGGTTACAACAGAGTTTTTACTTAGTCTAAATGTAGATAATAAAATTATTACTCATGTTTCTGATATTATAAGAAATATTTCTTTTAAGGGTGCTAATGTAGAAAATACTATTACTAGTATTGAAGGAGAAATTGTTCAAGATGCTGACAGACTTGATGCAATTGGTGCAATTGGAATAGGACGTGCCTTTGCTTACGGTGGTTTTATGAAAAGAGAAATGCATAATCCAGATGTTTCACATGAAATACATAACACTTTTGAAGAGTATAAAAGTAAAAGTGGCTCTACTATTAATCATTTTTATGAAAAATTATTGTTATTAAAAGATAAAATGAATACTAAAACTGGAAGAGAAAAAGCCATGGAACGACACGAGTTTATGGAGTCTTTCTTAGTAGAGTTTTATTCAGAATGGGAAGGAAGCCATTAGAGGCTTCTTTTTTTTGTGTATGTATCTTATTATTTTAAAAATGGGATATCTCAAAATAAAAATAAGACTCCCATTATATTTATAAAATTTTACTATTTTTCTAATTTAAATCTCCGTTTTCTACGTTCCAGTACAAATACCCTTTGAATAAAAAATAAATCATTTTACTTTATTTATCACCAAAAACAAATTTATTAACACTTTCAGCAAAATTTTCTACTACATTTTTAGCACTTTTTTTTATAGCTTCTGGTGAACTTACAAAAGTAAATGAATTTTCTGTCATTTCTAACATGGGAATATCATTATAAGAATCTCCAATGGTATATAATACTTCGACCTGTTTTTCTTTATCTAATATTTTTTCTATACCACTTGCTTTTGATGAATTTTTAGGTGCTACATCTATATAGCACTTATTTTGAAATACTTCTACTTCTGTAAATTTTTCTTTCATTTCCTTTGCTATATTTTCGATAACCTCTTCTTCATGCCCTTCAAAGCTTACCACAAAAGAAACGATCTCTTTATTTGATATTTCATCTATATTTGACTTAAAAAAATACTCTTTGTCCAGTTTTGCATTCTCTGATAAAAAATATAACCCATCATTTGTAGAAGCGTGCATAATTCCTTCAATTGGACATTTTAACAGATGATTATACATCTCTCTTACCATATCATAGCTTATAGTTTTTTTATAAATTAAATTATAATCTTTATCCATAACTACAGAACCATTTCCTAAAACATAATAATCTAAATTTAAGCCATAATCTTCTTTTAAAAATTTTACTCCCCCTAAAATTCTCCCTGTGGAAACGGCTACTAAAATACCATTTTCCTGCATTCTTTTTATAGCTGCAATACTTGATTCTTCTATTTCATTATAACCATGTACTGTTGTTCCATCTAAATCTGTAGCAAATAGTTTCACTAAAACCACTCCTTAAATTATATACTTACATTTATTTTTATCTTGTCTTAAAAAGTTTCACTCTATTATTTATAGCATACTTTTAGCTTTTATTGAAGGAGCACTTAATAAATATAAAAATGATATCAAAAAAATTTATATAAAATTTCAAACTAAAAGAGTCCCAATTCTTGAATTTATAGTAATTTACTAAAATTCATATAATAATTGAGACTCTAACTTTCTATTAAATATTAATTTATATATTTATACTAAAATTTCTAATGCTTTCTCCAATATTTTTTCCTTACTTAGTCCGTATTTTTCTTTTACTTCTGATGTTTTACCAGATTCAGTAAATGTATCATTCACAGCAATATATTTTAATATTGCACTATGCTTTTCACCGGCTAAAACCTCTGCTACTGCTGAACCTAAACCACCATAAATCCCATGATTTTCAACAGTTATTATTCCTTTTACCTTTTGCCCTAATTCTTTTATTAAATTTTTATCTATAGGCTTGATACTTCTTATATTTATTAATTTACATTTATATTTTTTTTCTTTTAGTAATTCATATCCTTCAAAAGCTTGTTTAGCAGCTGTTCCTTCAAATATAACAGCTATATCATCCCCTTCATCAAATATTACTTGAGCCTTACCAACTTCAAAGTTTATTTTTTCTTCATTATATAATGGAACCACATCCCTTGCAGTCCTTATATAAACAGGACCATTTATTTCTAAGGCTTTTTTCACAGCCTCTTTTAGTTCAAAAGGATCTGATGGTACTAATACTGTTAGATTTGGTAATACTCTTGATAAAGCTATGTCTTCTAATGCATGATGTGTTGCCCCATCAGGACCATTGTCCATTCCTGGATGGGTTCCTATAATTTTTACATTTGCTTTAGTATAACAAGCCTGTCTTAACTGAGTCCATACTGTTCCTATAGCAAAGATAGAAAAATTCACATAAAATGGTATTAATCCTTCAAGGGCTAAACCAGTAGTTACCCCCATGGAATTTTGTTCAGCTATACCCATCTCAAAAAACCTGTCTGGAAACTTATCCCCAAACTTATTTGTAGTTACTGATGTACTTAAATCACTGTCTATTACGACTATTCTTTTATTTTTCACACCCAATTCTATTAATATCTCTCCCACATGATCTCTAGGAGATACTAATTTATAATTATTCATTATTACCTCCTAAAACATTAATATCGTCCACAGCTTTTTTATACTCTTCATCTGTTAATCCCCCGCTATGCCATTTTGGATTATTTTCCATAAAGCTCACACCTTTTCCCTTTACTGTATTAGCAATTATAAAAACTGGCCTGTCTCTAATCTCTTTTGCTTTTTTTATTGCATCTTTTATCTCACCTATATTATGACCATTAATCTCAATTACTTCCCAGTTAAAAGCCTTAATCTTATCTTTTATAGGTTCTAAATTCATAACTTTATTTACATCATCTTTAGACGACAGCTTATTATAATCAAGTATGGCAATCAAATTATTTAGTCTATGGTGCGGTGCTGACATAAGTCCTTCCCACACCTGTCCCTCGTGAAGTTCCCCATCTCCTAAGATAACATAAACTTTATTTTTATCTCCAATAAGACGCTTTCCCATTGCCATTCCTATTCCTACTGATAAACCCTGTCCTAATAAACCTGTATTTGCATCTATTTGTGGAATCTTATTTCTATCAGGGTGCCCCTGTAATCTTGAATTAACCTTTCTAAAAGTTCCCAATTCCTCATTTTCTATAAAGCCTAAATCATTTAATACTGCATATAATGCTGGAACAGTATGCCCTTTTGATAACACAACTTTGCTTCTTTCTCTTGAATTAAAATCCACTTCCATTGAGAAAATTACTGTTAGTATATCAATTACTGATAATGAACCACCCGGATGGCCTGCATTTGCTTTATATACCATTTCTAAAATTTTCTTTCTTAACTGTTTTGCCTTATCTTCTAAAATACTAATGTCATTATTCATTAAACTATCCTCCTTATCTTCCAAACATTTTTCCTAAATAATATATTACTAATCCTAAAGCTACAAAATCTGTTTCTGGGAATGTGGTACCTGACAAACCTATTATTTCCATTACTGGGTATAGTAGAGCAGGCCCTATTGCTATAAGTACCCCAGTCACAAAACCTCCTGCTATGGCACCTTTCCAGCCTCCTGTTGCATTCCCAAAGACTCCTGCTGTTGCTCCTATGAAAAAATATGGAATAGCAACAGGAATTATTACAGTCATATGAAGAGCTGCTAAAATCACCATGCATATTAAACCACCTATATAAGCTGATATAAATCCAACTACAGTGGCTGTGGGAGCATAAGGAAATACTACAGGGCAGTCTAATGCTGGCTTTGCATTAGGAATCAGTTTTTCTGATATTCCCACAAATGCAGGTACGATTTCCCCTAAAAACATTCTAACCCCTGTAATAATAATGTATAAAGCAGCAGTAAATGTAAGAGACTGAAATAAAGGGTACACAAGCCAGTTTACACCTCCAGAAAGCACTTCTACCTTGGCCTTTCCAGCAACTATAGCTGCAATATAGAAAAATACTATTATTGAAATACTTACTGATACTATATAATCTTTAAAAATAGAAAGCCATCCTGGTAATTTTAGTTTTTCTGTACTTTGTTCTGGATTACCTACTTTTGAACCCAGCCATCCTGATAAAGCATAAGCTATAGTTACGTAATGTCCCATAGCTATTTCATTATTTCCAGTTACTTTTCTCATCCACGGCTGTGCTAAAGCTGGAAAAAGTGCTGCTGCAAATCCTAGTATTATTCCACCAACTATTACTACAAAGGTATTATCAAAATTCAATGCTTTTAATACTACAGTTAAAAGTGCTGCTAAGTATAAATTATGCTGTCCTGTTAGAAATATGTATTTAAACTTTGTAAATCTGGCAACTAGTAAATTACATGCAAATCCTAAGACCATTACAAGAGAAACTACTGATGCAAACTTAGTTTGAGCCAAAGCTGTTATTGCTTCAGCTAGTGGAAGAACTCCTTTTAGCCCAAATCCCTCACTAAACAATGTTTGAAAACTTCCCAACGCAGTAACTGCTATACCAGCCCCTCCAGCAAATATCAAAAATCCAACTATTGTTTTTAATGTTCCTGAAATTATCCTTTCTGGTGATTTTTTCTGCAGAACCAGCCCTAATAAAGCCATTAGACCAACTAAAATTGGTGCAGATCCTAAGAAATCAAAAACAATTACTTTTAAAAGCTCCATTCTTTTACCTCCTTAATTATTATCTAAATATTTTTCCAATTTTACCTTTATTTCTTCTTTATTCATAAGATCCTCTATTCCTATGATATACTTTGCTTCTGATTCCACCTGCTCCACCAAATCACTCATAGTAACTACAAAGTCTACATCATAATTACTTAAGGCACTTAATACATCATGCTCCATTTCAATAGGAAATTTATTTTCTGAAATCACCTGTTCTAATTTTATTCTTAGCATCATACTACTTCCCATTCCTGTTCTGCAAACAACAAGACCTCTTTTCATAATATACACAACCTCTCAAATTTTTTTATTTTTTATTTTTTATATATTCATATATTTTTTCTTTATTTTTTTCATTATCTAAAATCCAGAAAAAATTTTTATCTTCTAAAATTTCAGATAGATCCCTTAAAATTTCTATATGTTCATTACTGCTCTTCACAGCTAAACAAAATATATATCTTACAGGATCATTTTCTATATTCCCAAAATTAACTGGATTTTTTAAAGTTACTAAACTAAGTCCTGTTTGCAGTACTCCTTCCTCAGACTTAGCATGTGGAAGAGCTACATTCTTCGTAATCACAAAATATGGGCCAATATCTTTTACAGCTTTTTTCATTGCATCTATATATCTATTTTCTATTACTTTATCCTTTAAAAGTCCATCAGCACTTTGTTCTATGGCCTCCTCCCAATTTTTTGCTACTACATCCAGCTTTATCCAATCTTTTTTTAAATAATCAGACAGCATTTATTCACCTCCTTAATTTTTTATACTCATTTAAAATTTCCAATATTTCTTCTTTTGAACTAATATTTTCTAATTTTTTTCTAAATGAAAACTCTTCTTCAAGTATAAGAATATCTTCTAAACTCTGTATATGATCCTTTTTATTAATAGCAGATAAGCAAAATAATAAATTTACTTTCTTATTTTTAGGAAATATAACAGGATTCTTTAAATATAGAAGACTCATCCCAGATTTATATATATTATTTATATTTTCTGCATGAGGAATTGCAAGCCCTTCACTAACTACCATATATGGTCCAAAATTATTTATTAATTCTATAATATTTTTATAATAACTCTCGTTTATATAGTCTCCTTTTATCAATGGTGTGAAACCTAATTTTATGGCTGTTTCCCAATTTTCAATCTCATGTTTTTCATATAATATATTTTCTTCCTTTAAAAAATAAAATATATCTTTCTTTTCAAAATTATCTATTTGAATACTTATATTAAACATACTCTGTAAATCATTCGAAAATTTTTCTATATCATTTATATTTATTGATTCTTTTAGTTTTTCCATTACCTCTGTGAGAAAGTATTTATCCTTCTTTCTAGAGAATCCATTTGTATTTAAATTTGTTATATCTTTTTCTGTTAAAAATGGAGAAACCCTTATAATAGGAATTGTTATATTTTCTTTTATATTTATATTTAAATCAACTGTAGTTACTATTGCATCTATATCTTCATATGAATTATTAATATCCAAATATGAAATTATTTTTATTTTATCTAAATCATATATTTTCTTTAGTTTATAAGTCAGAATATTAGTCGTTCCATAACCTCCTATACAAACTAAAATAACATTTCTTACTTTATTTTTTATATTTAAATTTCTCTCCATAGCTGCTTGAAAATGAATCACAAAAAGCAAGAATTCATTCTCTGGAAACTCTATATCTATTAAATTTTCTAATGACTTCAATTCTTTTTTTATTACCCCAAATAATTTTGGATAAATATTTTTTGCTTCATTATAATATATCTCCATATTTTCTAGTATAATATTATTTCTTATCCTATAAATTGTGGGTTTTATATGATTCATAAGACCTTCCAAAAGCTGTGAATCATTTATAATATTTGTATCTAATTTTTCACCTACATTTTTTATCATTTCCTTAATAAACATATTTACTTTTATCCATACATCAAATATTGAAGTATTATATGAATAAGAAAATAAACCTATTAAAAAATCAGCTATTTGCAACTTTTCGTTTTCATCAAATAATATTCCTAAATTTTTCTCCAAAAATACAATTTCTTTATTTATTTTTTTAAATTCTTGTGTAGTTTTTAAAAAGTTAGAGTTTTCATTTTTTAAAATCAAATTATTAGTCTTTATTCTTTGTATTGTTATAATGAGGTACATATAAAAAGTTTTATATAATTCATTACTTTTTAAATTATGCTCTGATATGTTTTTTAGAAACCTCTCCACTAATAGAAGTTCAGAACTTGTAAAAAAATTATTTAAATAAGAGATTACCATACTATTTTCTATTCCATTAATAAAGTCTTCTATATATCTATATAAAAAATTTATTAAGATTTTTCTTTTAGTTAGTTCATCATTTTTGGTAAAGTATAAAGAATTATTAACTAGCTTAATTCCCTCCTTTTCTACTCTTTTTTCTGAAGAAAATAAATCATTTTTAATTGTTGTTCTGCTTACATTTAGTTCATCTGTAAGTTTTTTTAGATTTATCTTCCCTTCAAATAAGAGTTTTATTAATATATAGTCCTCTCTTTCTTCTTTCGAAACCTTTTCCACTTCTTTTAAAGTTTTAATAATTTCTAATGATTTAGAAATATCAAAAATTTTTAACCTTCCTCTTTTATTGATTATCTGAGCAGAAATATTATTCAAAGAAACAATAGAATTTATATTATCAATTTCATATCTTATTATTCTTTCTGATAAAAATAAATTTTTACTTATATCTTTTATTGTTATTTCTTCCTTTTTAGAAATATACTCTAAAATTTTTATGGTTCTTGAACTAACAAACATATTTACTCCTCACTTTAAAAACTATAGTTAATAAACTATACCTTAAATACACTAAAAAGAAAGATTCACAAATTTGAACTTAACTTTTACAAAAAGTTTTATTTATATATATTTATTCTTAGATAAAAAGTCTCAAAGCATCATAAAAATAGAAAAGTAATTACCTGTACTTTTATAAAATATTCAAATAAAAAAAGAACCCAAAAATTTTCAAAAATGAGTTCTTTCTCTTTTATTTTATAAACTAACAAACTTCTCCACAGCTTCTACTAGACCATCTTCATTATTACTATGTTCTGTGACATAATCAGCAATTTCTTTTACATGCTCATAAGCATTGCTCATAGCTACTCCTATTCCTGCTTCTTTTAACATTTCAATATCATTTTCAGCATCTCCAACAGCTAAAATATCCTCTAAAGAAATATTTAGGTAATCAGCCAGCCATCTTAAAGCTACTGACTTATCTGAATCATGAGGCAATATCTCTAAAAGCATATCTAATGAAAACATCATCTTTATTTCATTACCAATAGGACTCTTTCGCAATTCTTCACTTGCATTTTTTAATTTTTTATTTTCTGCAATAAGTAAAATTTTCATAAACTTTATATCTTTTATACTCTCTAAATTTTCTAAATAAATCATTTTTTGATGGTTACTTTCTGCCTCTGTCCTTATTTCCTCTGCATCTTTAGTAACATAAATCGTATCATTATGATGTAGACATAGACAAACATCTAAATCCTTTTTATTTATTATTTCGTATACACTATTTATAATATCAAAGCTTATATTTTTTTCATATAGATGCTTTTCATTCATAACATCATAAACTACTCCTCCATTATAAGCTATAAAGTATTTTATCCTTCCTTCTAATCCTGCATCTCTTATCTTTCTCTTTATTCCGAAAACAGGCCTTCCAGAAGCAAAGAAAAACATTCTCCCACTATCCAAAACTTTTTCAATCATATTAATTGAACCCTTTGTTATATCTTCTTTTTCATTTAGACTAGTTCCATCCATATCTGCTATTATCATTTTTATCATTTTTATTTCTCCTTTAATTGTAGCTGTCATTTATTTTATTATACACCATAAATACCAGAATATTCAACTTGATAAATGCCCCGCTTTCACGCTATATTTCAATATATTTCTATTGACAAACATAAGAATCTATACTAAACTTAGGTAAATACTTCATTTATCTTTTGCTTTAAAAAATAACTAACTCTTTATGAGAAATGATTTATTTTCTGTTCATTTTCAACCCAAGCTTTTCTTTTTGATAATCTTAATAAAATAGTTTAATTCATTTTATATGAAATACTTTTAAATAACACCAAAAAAATTCCCGTCTAAGTAAGAAATTGATATTTTCAGATATTAAATTAATTAATATAGAAATTTAGGAGGTAATAGAATGGAAAAAAATATTATTGATTTACACATGCACACTTTATACAGTGATGACGGTGAATTTTCTCCCAGTGAACTTATAAAATTATGTAAAGATGCTGGTATAAAAATTGCTGCTATTGCTGATCATAATTCAGTAAAAGCTGTGGAGGAAGCCGTTAGAGAAGGAGAAAAAAATGCTATAACTGTAATTCCTGCAATTGAGATTGACTGTATTTATGAGGGGGTTAACCTCCATTTACTAGGGTATTATATTGATCCAAAATTCCAGCGTTTTTATGAGCTGGAAGAAGATATATTAAGACAGGAACAAACAGCTTCTCCAAAAAGAGTTGAGCTCATTCAAAAAGCTGGAATTTATGTAAATCTTGATAAAATTAAAAATCTATCAAAAGATGGTGTAATCACAGGTGAAATGATAGCTGAATCATCTCTATATGAACCAGAAAATAAAGATAATGACTTATTAAAACCCTATTTGTCAGGTGGAAGTAGATCTGATAATCCTTATGTGAATTTTTACTGGGACTTTTGTGCTCAGGGGAAAATTGCCTATGCCCATGTAAACTATATTTCGTTAGAAGAAGCTATTAGTATTATTATTCAATCTGGTGGAATTCCTATACTTGCACACCCAGGAAAAAATGTTCATGAAGATAAAAAATTACTTTCTGGAATTATGAGCCAAGGTGTGAAGGGAATGGAAGTATACAGTAGTTATCATACTCCAGAACAAATTTTATTTTATCGTAAAGAAACAGAAGATTTAGGTGCTTTAATGACTTGTGGAAGTGATTTTCATGGTAAAATAAAACCTTCTATAAAATTAGGGGATTGTAAATGTGATAAAGATACAGAAACTCAAATAATAAGAGACTTTGTCAGAGCATAAAAATCTGATTTGATCATAAATATAAAAATGAAAAATACGTCAAATGAACTTCATAAACTGACGTATTTTTTATTTTCATTTCTTTATTATTTCCTCAATATTTACCGTACTAAAATATCTTATTCTACATTTAATATAAAAAGTCGGATCAATTGACCCGACTTGAAGGAGTTTATGAAGAAAATTGTTTCGTTTTTCTGTTTATTTATATTATTATATTAACATCCTATACTTATGAATTGCTTTATTTATACTTTATTTTTTATTTGAAATTCTTAATTCCACAAAACTAAACTTTATTTAAAAATTTATTTGTTTCACTTGTTACTACTTTAGCTAAGAGTAATAACCCTATTAGATTTGGTATTGCCATTAATCCATTAGCTATATCTGAAAATACCCATACACCTTTACTTAGAACTACTCCAAGATAAGTCGCCAATGTAAAAACTATTCTATATATCATTATAGATTTTTCACCTGCTAAATACTCTAGAGCCTTCTCTCCATAATAGGCCCATCCCAGAATTGTAGAATAAGCAAAAAATATTAAACTTATCGTTACTATTATTCCACCTAAATTTCCCGGTAAAAGTATACTAAATGCCCTTTCTGTTAAAACAGCTCCTGTATGCTCTGTAGCTCCGCTCATAACTATTATCAACCCTGTCATAGTACAAACTACTATTGTATCTATAAAAGTTTGTGTCATTGAAACTAGAGCCTGTGAAACAGGATTGTTTGTCTTTGCTGCAGCTGCGGCTATTGGAGAACTTCCTAAGCCTGATTCATTTGAAAATATTCCCCTCGAAACTCCTTTTTGAATTGTCTTACTTAATAAGGCTCCAAATGTACCTCCAATAGCAGCTTGAGGTACGAATGCTGATTTAAATATTAAAGCAAATGCAGGAATTATCTTATCATAATGCATAAAAATTATTATAAGACAGCTCACTACATAAAATATAATCATAGTAGGAACAATTGCCGAAGTAAACCTACCTATTCTCTTTATTCCTCCCAGTATTACTGCTCCTGTTAGAACTAATAGTACGACTCCTGTTATTCTAGGATCTACATTGAAACTCGTCTTCATAGCTGAAGCTACCTCAGCTACCTGTACTGTATTCCCTATTCCAAATGAAGCTATTACTGCAAATACTGCAAATGCCACTCCTAAAAATTTATTATTAAGACCATATTGTAAATAATACATGGGACCACCCACCATATTACCATTTTCATCTACTTTTCTATACTTTACCGCTAACACAGCTTCACTATACTTAGTTGCCATTCCAAAGAAACCAGTCATCCACATCCAAAAAAGTGCTCCAGGTCCTCCAATAGAAATAGCTCCAGCTACACCCGCTATATTTCCTGTTCCCACTGTTCCTGCTAATGCTGTCATCAAGGCTTGGAAATGTGAAATATCACCTTCACCACCGCCTCCTTCTTCCTTTCTTTTTATAAAGGCTAAATACAATGAATGACCTAATTTTCTGAACTGCAATCCTCTTAATAAAAATGTATAAAATACACCTGTTCCTAATAATAATATTATAAGCGGCAATCCCCAAATAAAATCATTTATTTTATTTAGCACCAATAAAAAACTCTCCATATTTCCTCCTATCATTTTCTTAAACCTATCTCTGTATAATTCGTAATTTAATAAATTTTATCATATATTATTCATTTATAAAAATAATAAAATCTTATATTATAATAAGTTATATATATACTTCATCATTAAGGTGACATGTTACAAGAATAGTGTGACTATATTTTTATATTTTCTCTATTGTTCAACATTAGAATTTATTAGCTATTTATAGCACTTTACTTTTAAAAAGTAATCGATTTTTATATTTTTTTTATTTGACATCAATAGTTATTTTTAATATAATGGGGTTATATGTAATTTTCCCATATTCAAATTTATAGTAAACTCTATAGTAACATATTATATCTTTCTTTAATTATATTCAATTCTGATATTCATATCTAATAAAACTATTCTAATTCCTTTAAGTGTAAAAGAATTATTATCTAATGAAACAGTCGAAATGGGGAAAATTTAAGGAGGTAGATAGATTAAAAAATTATTTTATTAACTGTAGTATATATATAAATGCTGCAACTTTTTTGTTATATCCAATTCTCATTATTCACATCAAAGAAACCATTCAAATTCCTTCCAAAAAACGAAAAGAGAAAAATTATTAATTGTATTAATATTAAAGAATCAAAAAGAACTAAGAAAAGAGGTATGGAAGTGAAAAAAATAATTATAGTTTTATTAGTTTTAATGAGTGTATTTTCTATATCAGCTAAAAAAACTAAAAAAGAGTTAGAAATACCTGACATTCAAACTCAAATGGATAGAGCGGAAAAAATTAATAGCTATAAAGCTAAAAAAGATGTCGCTTGGCACAAGACTGAATACAATAAAGTCTTAAAGTATCTGAACAAAAAAAGATAAGGAGGTATTATGAAAAAATTATTTCTAAGTATTTTACTGGGAAGTATGACTATTTTTACTTATGCAAAAAGTACTGATGAAATTCAAGTTAGTAAGTCAGTAGAAGACAGCATAACAAAAGATTTTGACCAAGACGGAAAATATTCATCGTATGAAAAAGCATTAAGAGGAGCACAAAAATCAATATATGTATCATTACCAGAAAAAAGAGGTTATTGGTATACAATATTAGATAGAATAAAAGCAGAAGAGGAAGAATTACTGCCAGATGAAATGACAAGAATGGGAAGAAAAAGATAAGACGAGGGGGAAAACAAGTGAAAAAATTAGCGACTATATCATTATTGACATTAGTATCTACAGTATTATTAAATGCAGCTCCAACTTACGAATATAGAAGAGAATTAAGAGAAGGAGCAAGAGGAAAATGGACAAACTTAAGACAGCATTTAAATAGTGGTCAAAGGCTAGATAAAGAACTAGTTAAGGTAGATAAACAAATAGATAAAAAGGTATCAGAAATTCAACAAATTGAAGATCTGCTGCTTAAAATTGAACAGTATAAAGTCGAAAATGGAATAAGATAAGTAAAATATATAATTAAAAAAGGAGTTAAAATGAAAAGAAATAAAAAATTATTAATGTATTTTCTAGCGTTAAATACAATAATATCTTCTTATACAAGTGCAGCAACTACTGCACCACTTAAGTACGATAAAGTATATAATAGCATAGTGAAAAACATAGAAAAAGGAAATTCTAACAGTACTAACTATCAATTAATAGAAAATGTTTTAAATAAAAGAAATAAAGAATTAAAAGACTTATATAAACAAAGTGACTATATAGTAAAACCTGAGTATTTAGAATGGCAAGTCTTTTTTAGTGGATTTTATGCAGAAAGAAGCAGAGGAGATAATACTTTTGAAAATGCTGAGTACCATTCAGATCCTGGCTATAAACAGCAAGGATATATTAATGCAGCAGGAGAATATGTAATTACTGATCAAGGAAAAGGTAAAGCTTATGCACAACCACAAGAACCAAAAGAAATAAATTTGGGAGTTTCTATTCCTATAAAAGGTATGACAAGAGAGGCTTTGAATTTAAAAATTACTCCTGCTGGGGAGATTAGTATTAATCCGGGGGTTCAGAATATTGTGGCGCCTAATGGGGTTGTGACACCTTTAATTGGTGCTTATCAGTTCAATCCTACTGAACCTGACATTACTCCACCTGCTCCTACTTCGCCTACATCATTTACGATATCTGTTCCAAATACTGGAAATGGTGATGATACTGGAAGTTATTTAGGAACTACAGGTCAATACACTGCTAAAATTGCACAATATAATCTGACATCAGGAGTTTTAGAAGGGACATGGGCTAGCCAGAATTTGTCTACTTATAATGCAACTAATTTAAATGGTACAGCAGATCCTGGTAGGCCCGCTATGATAAATGGAACTACTTCAAGTATATTACCAATAAGCAATTACAATCTTATTGGTGGGACGGGTAATGGAGCAACTGCCTTATATAAACTTGGAGGAGCTGTTAAAATAACATTAGGTACAATAGGAACTCCTGATGCATTAACTATGCGAATAGTAAGTAATGTTGGCAATACATACAGCGGTATTCTTCCTCATTTAATACAATATGATCCACATGGAGCCAGAGGTACTTATACTCCATATACTACTGATTATTATGGAACTCCTATAACAGGAACACCTGGAACATTTGATAAATATGGTGAATTATTAAATTATGCTAGATTAGAAGGAATTGGAGACCGACTATTAATGATAGCTCTTCAAGAACATACAGGAAGCTTCAGCCCAACAGTCAAGAATCATGGAACAATGATCGGATTATACGATACTGCTTATACTGATGGGGGAAGCAGGCATGTTGCTTTTACTTTCACTGCTCCTCAGAATATTAATGGTGGTAGAAGATTTGAATTTTATAACACGTCAGATGGACACATAGAATTACAAGCAAAAGAAAGTATAGCTTTTAATTATGGTGGTTCACCTGCACTAACAACAATACCACACATGACAATATATAACGATGGAGATGTTGTTTTATATGGTAATAATAGTGTTGGGGTAAAAACTGGTAATATGCCAATGGAACTTCCATATTCAAAGATAGTTTTAAATACACCAATAAGAATAAATGGAGACCAAAGTATAGGGGTAGAGTTAGTTAAAGAAATGGATGACGGTTTTGGAAATGTCACACCAGGAGTTTATGATCCTACATCTGCAGCTATTAAAGTAACAATAGGTGATGAAATAAATAAATATGCTGGGAATTCAGCAACATTTGATCCTAACTTTGTAGAAAACTCAATAGGATTATATATTAATAAAAATACTTTAGACTATAGATTAAAAGATTTTGACTTTAAATTTGGAAATTTTGCAAGTAAAAGTACATTAATAAATTTATCATCAGGAAAATTATTTTTAGATAATGTAGTTGTTAATGATATGAATATAACTGCTGGACAAAATAATTTTGGAATAATTGTAACTGGTGCTAGTTCTGAATTAACCCTAAGACCAAATATGAAAGTTGGAACAACAGCATTAGCAGTTGATGGAACAGTGGCTCTATATGGCTCAAATGGTGCTAAAATACACCTTGATTCTGCTAATAATATAGAAACAAATGGAACTGCTTCACATAGTGTAATTCTAACAGATACAAATACAAATTTAAATGACACAACAAGTGGTTCAAACCATAGTTTTATTACAACAGGTAACAGTAGTGCTGCTCTATACGTAAGAGATGGTGCAACAGCTGATCTATCAAATTCTTCAATTATAAATATAAAATCAACAGGAGATAAATCAATTGGTGTTTATAATGACGGAGGAACTATAAAACTTGGTACAGCAGGAACAGGAAGTGGAGACTATGAAATAGGAACTAATGGAGTATTATTTTTTAATGATAAAAAAGGTACTGTTATTGGAACAATAGAAACTTCTGGAGTAAACTTTACTGTGGGAGATGGTTCATTATTTACCAAAATAAAAGATCCTTCTACAACTCTAGGAAATGAACAAATTAAATTTACTCACACTGGCTCAAATACATCATTAAACTTATTAAATGGTGGAATAGGATTTATTTTTACTGGAGACGGAGTTACACCAGTGACTTCAACCTCTATTGAAACTTATTTTAGTAATAATTATTCTGGTTTAGATAATATGAATGTAACAGTTAATCCAGGTGCCAGATTATATGTAATAGAAAAATACTCATCTATTAATTTAACCGATATAGGTGCTATCAGTGCTCCATCTGGAATATTTAATAATGTTACAAATTTAGGTGGAAAAGCTGCATTTTTACTAAGAGGTAAACTAGTTTTAAATCCAACTTCTGGAATAATAGACTTAGATGACCCAAATGAACTATATAACAATGTAGAGAGAGCTTTAACTGGAGTAACCGTAAATTTAGGTGTATCAATAAACGGTTCTTTAGATAATCAAATTGCTATCTTAGATGATAACTCGTATGAACCTACTACCGCTTTTTATGTAAATATGATAAATGATGGAACTATTAACTTAATAGGAAAATCTTCAACAGGAATATATACTAATTACGGAACCATAACTAATAATGGTTTATTAAGTGTAACAGGACAAAGTGGAATTGGTATTTTTGGTGAAAATGGAACCGTTATTTCTAATACTAATACTGTAACTATTGGAGATAAAGGTGTTGGAATTTATGGAATTTCTCACCAAAACCCTAGTGGAACTTCTCTAGGTAAAGGTGATGGTAAAATAACCATTACAAACAGCGGAACAATCCAAGCAACTACAGGAACAGAAGCAATAGGAATATATGCTAACAATAATAAAACTGGAGGAACTATAGGTGACTCAGATATAAACTTATCATCAGGAACAATAGATGTATCAAACTCAGTTGGAGGAATAGGTCTATTTGTAAATAAAGGAACTGTAACTGATGCAGGTTCTACAATAACAGTAGGTCAAAATGGAATAGGACTTTACGCTAAAGATAGTAAAATTGATTTATTAAATGCTACAATAAACCTAAACGGTGACAACGCGTTAGGCATTTACTTAGACGGTGCTACATCTTTTAATGGAACTGGAACAATAAATATATCAGGACAAAATATAACTTTATTCAATATGGATACAACTGCAACTGTAACAAATAATTTTATTGTAGGAAATGTATCTGCTGGTTCGTCATACACATTAGGTAATATCAAAAATGGAGTATTTACATATACAGGAATAACTTCTTTAGGTTCTAATGGAACACTAGTATCAGGAAAAGATTCAGCAGTATTCTTAGATGGAGCTACTATTACTGCTAATTCAGGAGCAACAGGAGTAGCTGCAATAGCCTTAGATGGACAATACACACCTACTCCACCAACTATGACACCTAACACAGATGGAGAAAATAATGGCTCAATAACATTAGGAGACAGTTCTGTGGGTATCTATGGTAAAAATAACTCAAGATTAAGTAATCTTGGAGCAATAACAATGGGAAATAATTCTGCAGGTCTAATGTCATCTGGTACAGGAGCATCTACTATAAATAGTGGCACAATTAATGTAGGTACTGGATCACAAGGAATATTCTTAAAAGATGGAACAGATATAAAAAATTTATTTGGTGCATCTATACTAAGTGCCGGATCTGGAACAGTTGGGTTATACGCTGATAACGTCTCGGCTCCAATAGAAAATGCTGGAACAATCCAACTACTAGGAGATAAATCAATAGGAATATATGCAAAAGGTATAAGTCCTAAAACAATAAATAATACAGGAACAATAGAAATAGGGGAATCAAGCAGTACAAATGATCCTAATATAGGAATATTTAGTGAAAATGCAGGAGATATAATAACAATATCAAGCACAGGAACAATAAACTCTGGAATAAATTCTATAGGAGTTTATAGCGAAGGCGGAACAGTTATTCAAAATGGAATTTCAAATATAGGAGATACAGGAGTGGGAATCTACTCTACAAATGGAACTGTGAATATAGGCGGAAGCTCGACATTTACTTTCGGAACAAATGGAGCAGTAGGAGTATATGCTATAAATTCAAATGTAACAAATGGAGCAGCAATGAACATAGGAAACAGTAACTACGGTTTTGTATTAACAGATGGTACTTTTAATAATACAGCTGCTAATGTAACATTAGATAATGATTCAGTTTTTGTTTATAGATCTGGATTAGGAGCAATAACAAATGGCGTAGGAACAACAGTTACAATGAATGGTTCGGATAACATTGGATATTATATAGTAAATGGTGGAAGTATTACAAATGATGGAGATATTATTGGAACTGCGGGAACAAGTAATGTAGGAATCTACAATACTAACGGAAGTATTACAAACAACGGAAATGTGAATATAGGAGCTTCTGCACTAGCATTTGTCTTAGATGAAAATGGAGTTCCTACAACTGAGGTAGATGTAACTAATAGTAAATATGCAGTGGGTCTTTATGGAGAAAACTCAACTGTTATAAATTCAGGAACAGGGACTATAAATATCGGCGCTGGTGGGATAGGATTAACTACTAAAGGTGGTACAGGAACAAATGATGGAGATATCATAGGAAATGGTAATAATACAAGAGGAATGTACACAGAAAAAGGAACTATAACTAATACAGGAAATATTTTTATAACAGGAAATGATGTTATAGGAATGGCAGGAAATGGTGCAGGCTCTAATGTTATTAATACAGGAAATATCACTGTAACAGGAGATAGAGCAATAGGAATATACGGAAATATTGGAACAACAATTACAAACTCTGGAATAATTACTGCAAATGGGACAGGAGCCTTGGGAATAGTATTATCACAAGGAACAACTCTAAATAATGCTGTAAATGGAACAATGATTATAAATGGAATTACTTCAGGAAATTATGAAAGTGCAGTGGGAACAGTTTATCCTACACCATCAATAATAAATTCAGGAGTAATAAAAGTATCAGAAAAGTTTGAAACTGATGGAATAAATGTGATAATCAAAGTAGATCCTAGTACAGTACAAGCCCCAACAACATCAGAAATAACTTCAACAGGCTATGATCCTATAGCAGCAGGAGCAGATTATTTAATATCAAATTCAGTGCATATAGAGGCACCAGCATTTAATATTACTTCTCCACTACAAATATCTGGAAACTTTGCAGAGGGTACAAATGTTGGGAAATATAAATTAGAAGATGTGATAATATCAGGTTCAGGTTTTGGAATTAATTCTGGAATAGTTCCTGTAGTAAGTAAATCACTAACATGGAGAGCAACTCCTGTTGTAAATTCTGCTGGAAACATTGATATTTGGATGGAAAAGATACCTTATGATGACTTTACAAGCGGTTTATGGTATGCAGATTTTGGAAGAGCTTTAGATAATAAATATCTTAATGCTAAAGGTGATGCAATGGCAATTTATGATAAAATAGATATAGTTGAAAATGAAGGAGACTTTAGACATTTAATGGCCAGTCTTGCTGGTAATGTTTATGCTAATATAAACCAAAGAGAAGAAGATATAGCTAGAACATTTGAAAATTCAATGGACTTCATTGAAAATTCAAAAAATAATACAAAAGAAAATGTAAAAGTAAACATAATAGCAGGAAAAGGTAAGAATAAAGAAGATACAGACGGAGTAGTAGGTTATGATTTCTCTACAGCTGGAGTATTAGGGCTAAGAGAGGTCGAGAGAACTTACAGACATACATTTGGTTACTCATTGGGTTACTTACATACAGGATTTGAGTTTAACGATGGAAACGATAGTGAAGAATGGGTTGATACTATCCAGTTAGGTATTCATAGTAAATATAGTCTAAATAATTGGAAACTAAGAAATGATCTTACTGGAAGAATCAGTCTTCATAATATAGATCGAAATATAGACTGGACATCACCAAATGGAAGATCAGAAATGAATGGAACTTATGAAACGTATAGTATAACAAGTGACAATATTTTAGGAAGAGAAATTGCACTTGGGAAAAATGTAAGCTTTATGCCATATGGAGCTTTTAGAGCAATGTATGTAACTAGACCAACATTTAGTGAGAGTGGACTAGAAGCACTACAGGTTGAAGGAAATGACGCATGGAGTGTAAAACCAAGAGCAGGGGTAGAACTAAAAGCTGCGATGCCTTTAGGAGCAAGAACAGCATGGCAACTAAAAGGAACACTAGACTTAGCATATGAATATGAATTAGCTGATTTAAATGAAAGAGAAAAAGCAAGATTAATAGCAGTAGAAGATGGATATCATGATTTGTCAAAACCAGAAGATGAAAAAGGAACGTTTAGAACAAGAGCCTCTTTAGGAGTGGAAATAGAAGATAGATACGGAATATTCATAACAGGAGAATATGGAGTAGGTAACAGTGACCAAGATGATTACAGAGCAGGAGTTACAATAAAAGCTGTATTCTAAAAAATATTATTGAAAAAACATAAAGAATAGTGGTATGTTCAAATTGTATTTTTCATAGTATTATTCATAAGAAAAGCCTTCTATGATAAGATAAAAATTCATAGAAGGCTTTTTTTGTATCAAAAAGATACCAGCAATCTGTCATCTTTAGAAATGAAATAATGTAGAGATCTTTAATACCTATAAAATTTGTAATCTAAGTTTATTTTAAAAACTCTACTTAGTAATATTATAACTTATCATTATTTAGATTTACATAAATATGATTTTATTTTTTAGTTTATAATTCAAATTTTAAATTTTTTTACTTAACTTCATCTACCTTAATTGATTTTACATTTAGTGTTCTTCCATCACTTGAAGCAGGAATTTTTATTTCTCCACTTATAACCTTTTCTTTTAGTTTTCCAAGTAAAGGATTATTAAAATTATAATTTATAATTTTCCAATTATTTGCTAGTTTAGGAGCTACTTTTCCATTTTTTTGCTCTGTAATATACTTTATAATAAGGTCTCTCACTCTTCCACCATCTTGTAATTCATCATAAGAATCATAGTATTTATCTGTTTCCTTTATCAATCCTAAAGTTAGTAAAGTACCAAATCTATAGTTATTAATAGCTAATTTATAAACCTTATTTTTTTGAATTGTCTTTCCATTTATTTTCACGTCAACTATTCTTTTTCCTTTAGGCTTAGTAACGTCTATTTTATAGTCAATTCCATAAAACATGTCATAATTATATCCTCTTACATTTTCATCAAAACTTATTGTTAGATCATCTGGCATAAGCTGGTTATAATAATCAGCTGACCATTCCATGTACTTTAAAAGGTTTTCACCTGTTATATTAACACCCATCAGAGTATTAGTATACTTATATATAAAGGCTACATCCTTTCTTTTAAAAGGACCTTTCTCTAAATTAGAACCAAAATTAAATAATGCAGCTGAAGATACATCAGACTTTGCATAATATTGTTGTACTTCATTTATTAATTCTAAAACTGGAGTTTCCATTAACTGAGCCGTAGGTATTGTAGTAACCTTTTTCTCTCCAGTTATAAAATCTACATTTTTAATAAAGGTATCAGTTACTTCTCCCACTACTTCATTTGAATATTCTTTTGATTTTTTATCTACATACTCAAATTTTTTCTTTAAGTCTAAATCCTCAACTACATCTTTTGTAGGTATATTCTTAGCAGAAATAACTTTTTCTTTTGTAACTGTGTCGTATGTAATTTCTCCTTTTGCTACATTTGAACCGTAAGAACCAGGCTCAATTATAGTGACTCCATTTCTTTTCTCCACATAAACAGCATGTTCATGCCCTCCAAAAATTATATCAAACTGTGGAAATTTTTCTGCTATTTTATGTACTCCATTCCCACCTTTTTCATCATCTCTTCCTAAGTGAAAAAGTCCGATTAATATATCATATTTCCCATCAATTTCTTTTAATGTCTTATTTACTGCATCTTCTGGATCAATAAAGTTTAATCCTTGAAAATGTTCTGGAGTTGAGGCTTCCCACATTGGTATATGAGGGGGTGTCATACCTATAAATGCAACTCTTACACCATCTATATTTTTTATTATATATGGATTTACAAGAGGTTTCCCATCTTCTTTTATTACATTTGCACTTAATACTTTTCCTTTAAATCCACTTATATTTTTTAATAAAAACTCTTTTTCAAAATTAAATTCATGATTTCCAAGTGTCCAAAAGTCATACTTCAAGTCATTTAATCCCTGAATCATTGGATGAATCGGCATTGAATTAAATAATTCTGCATTATTATCCTGTACTGTGTCTCCATTATCAGCTAAGATTAAGTTTTTATTTTTTGCTCTTTCCTCTTTTATTATTGTAGCTACCTTTGTCAATCCTGCGCTGCTGTCTACCTGATCTATTGCATAATCATATGAAAATAATCTCCCATGTAAATCCGACGTTTCTAGTATAACAATATTAACTTTTTTAGCAAATGAAAATAATGAAAATAGTACCAATAACAGTAAAACTAATTTTTTCATACTTCTCTCCTTCTTATTTTAATATTTTTTACTTCAAGCCAATTATTGACCAATAGTTTTTTGATAGTCCATTTATTTTACCTTTTTTTACATTCATTATATAATTAATTGTCATATTTTGTATTGTTCCTTTTTCTTGACCAAGAACTTCTTTAGAATCCCAGATTTTCTTTATATTTCTTCCTTCTAAAGGCCCGCCTTTTTGTATTAACATCTCAAATCTATATGAATTCATACCAACTTTAAGTTTTGTCTTATCTGTAATCCTTCTATTTCCTGACACTAAAGTTAAGTCTTTTATTCTATTACCAGGCCCTTGTTGTAAATCTATTTTGTACTTTACACCACCAAAAATATCATAAGTAACATATTTAAAACTTCTTCTGTCAGCATCATAGCTGTACTCTGTATCACCTGGTTTCAAAGTACCGAAGTACCCAGCTGACCATTCCATGTAATCTTTTAAATCTTTTCCTGTCATTTCATATACAGTTACTTCTCCACCAGCATATCTGTAGTTATAAAAAATATCTTTTCTTTTTATTGCCCCTTTATTCATTCTTATATTTTCATGATCAAATGAGAAAGATACTACATCAGCTTTACTGTAATAAAGCTCTACTTCATTTATAAGTGAAGATAATCCAGTATCCTTAGCAAAGGCATATGATATTCCTTTTAATTTCCCCTCTGGCACCATATTATTTGAAGTTTCTCCTATTACTTCGTTTACTTCATTTCTCAATGTTTGATGAAAAGGATTATAGATTATTTCTATTCCTTGATCTGACTCTTCACCTTTTACACTTATTGTTTTAGAATCTTTTGATACTAAAGAAACACTTTTTCCATTTACATCAAATTTCAAATCTACTACTGATAAAGACATTCCATATTTATATGGTTCAGTAATTATTACTCCATTTACTGTTTCTTTAGATACATCTTTATGAAAATGACCTGCTATAATAACATCTATTCCAGGAACTTCCTTTGCCAAATCGATTACTCCAGTTCCTGGTAGATTATTTTCATTTGGAAGACCCATGTGTGCAACTACTATAATAGCATTTACACCTTTGCTTTTTAGCAACTCTACTTGTTTTTTCACTTCTGGAATAGGCATTGTAAATGTCATATTTTTTACATTTCCTGTATTTTCCTCAAATTTTTGTGTTAAAGGAGTAGTTACCCCTATAATTCCTATTTTTACTCCATCTTTTGTTATTATAGTACTTGGCTCTAAATAACTTCTGCCATCATTATAGTAAATATTTGCTGCTAAAGCCTTTCCTTTAAACTGCTTTAAAACATTAGTAATAGATTCCATTCCAAAATTAAACTCATGATTACCTGGAACTAATACATCATAATTCATTTCATTTAAAACAGACATAGCTGGGTGCTTTGGCTCATTAATAAATCTTTCTATTAAGTTATCCTGTATTATATCCCCAGCATCCACTAATATAATATTTTTATTGGCCTTTCTATATCCTTTAACCATTTTAGCTATTTGACTGTAAGAACCTGAGTCGTCAAACTCATCTGCTGGATAATTCCATGGAACAATATGTCCATGAACATCAGATGTTCCTAGAATTTTTATATTAACCTCTTTTGCCATTCCTATCATTGATACTATAAACACTAATAAAATAATAATTTTTTTCATCTAAATATTCCTCTTTCCATTATATTTTCTTATTTTAGAATGTAAACTTTACACCCGTTGAATCTGGTTTCTTTATTACCTTTACAAACTTTACATAATCAATAAATGATTTTGCATCATCTAAATAAGTATCTGTTCCGCCTCTTTCATCTCTTACTTTCCCAAATGTTACATAACCATCTTTTCCACCAGCAATATATGCATTTGTCCCTACTGTATACATTTTTTTATAGTCTATAGCAGACCATTTACCTGTATTTCTGTCTTTTACTTCCACTTTTGTAATTCTATTTCCTAATGTTCCATTTTTCTTAGCTTCATATCTTATACCCGCTCCATAAGGAAAAGATCCTGTAGAACCTCCTGGCAGCAATGAGTAGTCTATTGCTTCCTCTAAAACCTGTTTTATCTCCTTACCAGTCATTTTTAAAGTATACAGGGTATTTGAGAATGGCAATAGTGTATAACCGCTGTCATAAGTGAAATCTCCAGGCATTATAGATATTCTCACTCCTCCAGAATTTTGAATCACTAAGTCCACATCTCCAGTTCCCATATTCTGTAAAGTATACAACATTGATTCTGATACTAGCTGTGTAGCATACGAACCATTAGGATTTTTAGAGTCTGGTATTCTATTTTCAGAACCTCCAGGAATCTCATCCTTTACAGAGCCTATTATTATCTTACCTAAATCCTGTTTTTGCTCTGCATATTTTTTTAGTAAATTTTCTGATGCTGCATCTGGCTTTACAATAGATAACTCTTTGTTATCCTTTATAAACTTTATTACTTCTTCTTTTTCAGTTCCTTCTAACTGGTACTTATTACCTTTTTCATCTCTTCTTTCAAAAAAGTTATCACCTAATAATAATACTGGTGTACCCTTTGCACTTTTTACTATTCCATTTTTATCAAATATAACCTTTAAATTACCCACAACATATGAATAATTCCAAGCTTCCACGATATAAACTGGTTCCCCTGACTTAGAATTAACTAATGTTGGGTAATCTCCCATTGCTTTCAATCCAAATTTTTCAAAATTTTTATCTAATAAATAATGAGTATCTCCACTTACAATAACATCCACTCCACTTACTTTTGCTGCTAAGTCAAGGTTATTCTCATAGCCGAAATGACTTAATAATATAATCTTATTTACACCTTGGCTAGTTAACTCATCCACATACTTTTGAGCAGTAGTGATTTCATCTTCAAACATTATATCTTTTCCCGGATTAGATGAATTTTTAGTTTTACCCACTATATCCAAACCAATTATTCCTATTTTCTCTTTGCCTATTTTCTTTATAATATAGGGCTTCCACTTTCCTTCCAATATAC
This sequence comes from Sebaldella sp., assembly GCA_018058425.1. Taxonomy (GTDB): domain Bacteria; phylum Fusobacteriota; class Fusobacteriia; order Fusobacteriales; family Leptotrichiaceae; genus Sebaldella. The sequence continues at coordinate 38,884 of JAGOZX010000002.1, read as the reverse complement.
TCCCTTTGTCTGGAACAACATTAGAAGAAATCACTGGAACTTTTAATGTATTTAAAAATTTTTCCAAGCCTTGATTTCCACCATCAAATTCATGATTACCTAAAGTAAAAGCATCAAAACCAATTAAATTCATTTCTTCTGCATCAACTACGCCATTAAACAATGTATAATAAAGCGTTCCTGTAATTGCATCTCCTGCATGAAGTACTAATGGATTTTTCTCTTGCGATCTTAATTCCTTTATTTTAGTGGTTACTCTTCCTATTCCACCTACAGTTACCTTTGTTTTCTTTCCTGCGAGTACCAAGTCCATTTTCTCATCTTCTAGATGTGAATGATGGTCATTAATATGAATTATACTCACTTCAAATTCATTAGCTGAAACTTTCTTGACTATTTTTTCTGATTTCCCATATACAGTAACTCCAATCAGTATACATAAAAAAATAAAAAGTCTTTTCATAACACTCTCCTTTATTTGGATTTTATACTTATATATAAATTATACTATTATCTAAAACTTTGTCAAATAAATAAAATTAATGGTTTCAATTAATTTTACGCTCTACTAGAATTCTTATTTTTAAAATTACTAAACTATACCCTTTATATCTCAGTATACAGCTCTTAATATCATTATTTTAAAATTTATATTTTAACTTTAAAATCTATATATTTTTTTAAATAATTAACTATAATTTTTTTCATTCAACAACTCCTTTTTATTTTTTCAGATTATATTTCATTTAAGATTTTAAATCAATTTCTTAGATAAATCACTTCATATATAAAATAAGAGTAAAAAATTTAAATAAAAAAATAAAAAAACTAGGCATGAAGTCTAGTTTGTTTAAAATTAAAAATTATAGAGATTATTGTATAATTATAGTTTCCTTATTTATCCCCCATTGGGGTGAGGAATACTCTAGTAAAGTCCACGGCTAATAACCAAAAAGGCTATTATAATCGCTACTCTAAACATCTGTATTCCTCCAATGCATAAAGAATCGGCTTTGGTGAAGCCGTATTTTATTATACCAAATGGAAATAAAAAAACTAGACACGAAGCCTAGTCTTTTTTCACCAAATTTATTCTTTATACATTGTTTTCAATAATATTATATCACATTTCTAAAAAAGTGCAAGTTTCAAAATAAGATAATTTTAAATTTAAGGTCTAATTAGTATAATCACATTTATCACACACTTCTCATTTTTTACTATTCTACTTCTACATAATTTTTTTCCAGTAGATCCAAACCTAGCACAAAAAAACAGAGCAGTAAGAACTACTCTGTTTAAAAACTCTATAATCTGTCACTTTTATATATTTCATAACTGAGACTTGGAAAAATATTATCTCTACTCTCTATTTCTGAAAGCCAATCTTCTTCTAATGTTCTTCCCTTATAGTCCTCATAAATTTTAAAAAGCCTATTTATATGATCACTTATTTTCTTATGTGCATACCCGACCATAGTCTCTGTATATAATATAAACTCCCAACAAGAAGTCTGAGCCATAAGTAACTCCCTTGCAGCTTGATTAAGGGCTCTTTTTTCTAAATCATTTTCTGGATCTCTTCCATTTGCTATTTCTATCATTTTTTGTGCAGCTTTGTGTAAATGTCTATAAACATAGTCATTTTTTTTATCTATCCATACATCATAGTATCCATTTGCTCCCCAGCTTGATAAATTAACATCTACAATTTGGTTTACCTGATATTTTTCTAAATACATAGAGGGAGTTATACTACTAAAATTCGATTTTTGCATATATCTAAAAACCCATTCTAAAAATACAGGCCCTTCATACCACCAGTGACCATAAAGTTCTGCATCATAAGGAGATACTACTATAGGCTCTCTGAACTTCATCAAAGATCTTAAAACTTCTATTTGTTTTGACCTATTTTCTACAAAGTCTTGAGCATGCTCTTTTGCTTTATTATATGCTGCTTCCGGGTCATATACTCCTTTTTCACCACCATGTTTATCAGTTATTGCATGGTATTTTATCCCCATATTTCTTCTGACTCCATCATTATGTAAAAATGGTTTTACATAATCATAATCCAACTCATATCCTGCATCTTTATGAAACTCTCTGTAAACACTATCTCCAGGATAACCAATTTTAGAACTCCACACTTGCTCAGAAGATTCCAAGTCTCTTGCAAATACTGCTACTCCATTTGGCGTATATACTGGTGCATAAACTCCGTAAACTGGTCTAGGGGTACTTAACATTATTCCATGGGCGTCTACTATAAAATATTTTAATCCATTTCTCTCTAAATACTTATCTTGATCTGGATAATATGCACACTCTGCAAGCCATATTCCCTTAGGATCTCTTCCAAAATTATTTTTATAATCCTCTTTTGCCATTAATATCTGTGCATTTACAGCTTCTGGAAAATCTTTCATTAGAGGTAAAAAACCATGTGTAGCAGTTACTGGTATAATCTCTAGATTACCATTATCTTGAAATTTTTTAAATGCTCCCACTAGATCTCCATTGTATCTTAAAAAAGCCTCTTTTGCCCTTTTAAAAAAATTCAAATTATGCTGCGCCACTTTCATCATATCTTCTTGATCTTTAAGTCTTTCCAATTCAAGTTTACAAAATTCTAGTGATTTATTTAAACTCTTTTCATATCTTGTTCTTAATAAGCTATCATTTAACATATTTGCCAAAGTACCTGATAAAGTCATAGTGATATGCCAAGGGACTTTGTCTTTTGTAAGATTTTCAAACATATTAAGCAAAGGTATATAAGTTTCACTTATAGCCTCGTATAGCCAGTCTTCTTCTAAAAATTCTTCATATTCCGGATGTCTTACATACGGTAAGTGTGCATGAAGAATTATACTAAAATACCCTTTCATGTCTATTCCTCCCAAGTACCATTTTCAAAGATATCTACTATATCTTCTATATTTTTTTTATTTTCTGCTAACTTATTTAGAACTTTTTCTACATCTTTGTAAGTTTTAAGTTTTATTTCTAAAAAAATTGCTTCTCCTTCTAATTCCTTAGGATATTTAATATTTATCATATTATTCTTTACTTTATGTATTCTTTTTTCGAGTTCTTTTAAAGTATTAAAATAAACAGGCATTTTCATTTCTTCTAGCTTTTCTATAAGTTCTATTCCTCTATCTTTTTTCAATTTTTTTTGATCTAATGTAAGTTCTGATAGTCTACTATAAAAGTCTCCATCATTAGCACTTTCGTATTCAAAAATTAAATCTAAAAATTTATTCATCATAGAATGAGTAAAATAAACATTATTTTTTTCTAAGTAATTTATTATGTTACTACTATTATTTATACCATTTTTTTCCAAAATTTTAAACATCATATTTTTTCACCATTATTATAGCATTTTTATTATTTTTATAATAATTTTTTCTTATTGAGATTTTTACAAAGCCGTTTTTACTGTAAAAACTAAGAGCATTTACATTATCTTCATTAACTTCTAATAAGATATCTTTATTTTTATATTTATCAAATACTGCTCTCAAAAGTTTCATACCTAAGCCTTTATTTCTATAATTATTTTTTACAGCTATTTCAAATAAATCTAAACTATCTAATGTATCATATAAAATTGCATAAGCTAGTACCTCTTTTGCTGTTTTTATAATAACAAAACTATAGTTTTCTATATTACACATAGTTTCGATATCTTTAGTATTCCATTTATTATCAAAATAAAGATTATGAATCATAACAATATCTTCATAATCTTTATTCACTATTGAATATAAAACATTCATTTATTTTACTATTCCAAATTTTGTAATAGGAAGAAATCTAAATAATAACTTTCCTTTTATTCTAGTGTCTTGAACATAGCCCCAATATCTAGAGTCATCACTATTGCTACTATTATCTCCCATAGCAAAATAATAATCATGTTCCAATGTTACTTCTTCTCCAGCAAGTAGTTTTTTCATGATTTTATCATTATGCTTAAAATCTAAAATTCCCATTACTACTTCACTTCTGCCCTTTACTTTAAGAGTATAAGTGAAAAGTCCTTTTTCTTGCTTCATATTATAAATATAATCTTCTGTTTTTTCACTATTAAATACTTCATTAAATATATCTAATGGTACTTCTTCGAATATCCATTCATAAGATTGTTCGTTTGCTGTTGGCTTTGAACCTATTTGTAATATTTTATCTAATGTAACTACATCACCTTTTTTAGGAATATATATTTTCTGATCACGTAAGAATCCTTCTTGTCTGTAGTAAACTCTTGTGTCTAACTTTTGATCTCCAAGAAAAAGATTACCCTTACTATCTGATTTTATTACTTCTCCAGCTTTTCCTTTTAAATTTACCATGAAATTTATTGTTTCATCAGATATCTGTCCACTTTGATCTGCTACATTATTTTTTATCACTACAAGTCCATTTTCATCCACTGTAAGCTCTTTTTTAGACTGTCCTATTAGATGAGCTTGCATATTCACTACCTTATCATCTATTACTACTTGTCCTTCATTATCCACTCTAAGTGTTTCTCCTGGTAATCCAACTAATCTTTTTGTATAGAGTAGTTTATTATCCTTAGGTTCTTTAAATGCTATTATATCTCCTCTTTTTGGCTCTTTAAACTTATACAAAATCATATTAGCAAAAAATCTGTCGCCTTCTATTATTGTTGGTCTCATAGAACCTGTAGGAATCATAAAATTTCCCAGATAAAAGTTTTGTATTAACAATACTATTACCACTGCTGTTATACTTGTCTCTATTAAATGAACAGAGTCATAAATAGCATTTTGGTATAGATAAATTTCTAATAAAAATAAAATACAGCTTAATGCTAAAAATATATATAAGTTCAATCCCTGTATATCTATCATCATTCTACCAAGAACTAGTAAAAGTGCATTTATTATAAAAGCCCATGATTGTTTTTTTCTTAAAATTAAAACAATAAAGTTAATTATAAATACAGCAAATATGATTTTCACTTTAAAAGGAAAGTCTAAATCTTCCCCACTTTGTCTTATTATATAAAAGAAGTATCCTGTCATAATTATATGTATAACTGTAATAACATCAGCTATTGTTTTAAATTTTTTCTTATCACCATTATATGCTAACTTATCTGATATTATTTTTTCTTTATTTTTCAACCATTCTACTATTACTTTTTCTTTAATAAAAAAGTAAAGTAAAACCCCCGTTAAAACTAGGTAAAATATACCCCATAATATTATATTCATAAATGACCACCTTCGTGTAATTTTATATAAAAAAAGCTAGCGTATGCTAGCCTTTAGCTACTTTCTAATTTCTTTAATTCTAGCAGCTTTTCCTGATAATTCTCTTAAGTAATATAGTCTAGATCTTCTTACTTTACCGATTCTCTTAACTTCTATTTTTTCAATAAGCGGAGAATTAATAGGCATGATTCTTTCTACACCTACTCCTGACGAAACTTTTCTAACAGTAAAATTCTTAGAAATACCTCCACCTGATACTCTTATAACTACACCTTCAAATAACTGTATTCTTTCTTTATTACCCTCTTTTACCTTATAATGAACCGTCACAGTGTCTCCTGCTTTAAATTCTGGTAAATCTGCTTTTAGTTGATCTTTCTCAACAAGCTCGATTAATCTCTCTTTCAAGAAATTTCCTCCCTTCTTTACGCGACATTCATTCCATAATCCTTTATATAGAAGCGGAATATCCTTTTTCATAATACAAAATATCATAGCATATTAGCTAGGTTTTTTCAAGTTTAATTTACCTAGAATTTCTATATAGAAAATAATAATAAACCCCTATCTCTTTTTATTAGCACCTAAAAGTAAGTCTATTTTAAAATCTTGTGATTAAATTTTTTTCTAAATTATAAAATTTCTTTTATACACTAAATGTAAAAACTAGTTATATTAAGTAAATTTCTCTAGCTTTTATCATCTACAATTTCTTTCATATCTTTATACATTCCAATCTCTAGTTCACAAAGCTTTTTTGTTCTTGGATGTATAAAACTAACCTTATATGAGTGGAGCATCTGCCTTTTTACATCATCTTGAATATCATTATACAGCTTATCCCCCAGAATTGGATGCCCTAAATGTGATAAATGAACCCTTATTTGATGAGTCCTTCCTGTAAATAACTCACATTCAATAAGTGTCACATTTGATTTCTCATATCTTTTTATAGTTTTTACATGTGTCTTTGCGTATTGTCCACCTTCTAATACCTCTCTTCGTAAACTATCTCCCACTCTTGCAATAGGTTCCTCTATTGTAATTTCATCATCCTTAAGTATTCCATGTACTAATGCCATATAATACTTTTTTACATCTCCAAAATTTTGTAAAAAAGCTTGAGCAAAACTATTTTTAGCTATTATTATAAGACCAGATGTATCCATATCTAATCTATTATAAAATCTTGGAACAAAGTCTTTTCCATCTTTTTCCTTAAAATAATAAACAATCCCATTTGCTAGTGTCATATCTACTTTTTTCTTTGTTGGATGCGTGACCAAAAAAGGCTGTTTATTAAGAATCAATATATCTTCATCTTCAAATACTATATCTAATGGCATCTCTATTGGTTTTATATTTGTCTCTTTTTCTTTCTCAATAACTTTTAAAATTCCCTGTTTTTTAATTTGTTTTGTAACCCTTACTTTCTTCCCATCTAAAAAAACTTCTATTTGTCTGAGACCTCTTCCTGAATAATTTTGAATCTCTTTCAAATATTCAGATATTTTATATCCATAATGCTCTTTTTCTATTTTAAATCTCTTCATGAAAATACCTTTCCAAACATGATATTTTAAATTCTACCATAAATTTCAAATATATACAGAACTTTTTTTACAATTTTTTTACATAGTGTTTATATTTCTTTTACATTTACATTTTATAATAAGATTGATATAATTAAATAAACTAAAATTAGGAGGAAAAATGTCTGAAATACAAATTGTAGACAATAATATAGAAACTTCTTCTTCAAAAAAATTAACAAATATTATTTCTGTTAAAAACTTTAATTTTTTTTATGGAGAAACGCAAGCATTATATAACTTAAATCTGGAGATACCTAAAAATAACGTAACAGCTCTTATTGGTCCAAGTGGATGCGGTAAAACTACTTTTTTACGTTCTATAAATCGAATGAATGACTTGATAGATATAGCAAAATATCAAGGTGATATAGTCGTTAATGGTAAAAGTATTTTTGAACCTGGTTATGATGTAGTAGAATTAAGAAAAAATATAGGAATGGTTTTTCAAAAACCAAATCCATTTCCAAAATCAATATATGAAAATATAGTTTATGCTCCTAGATTACATGGTCTAAAAGATAAAAACCAACTAATGGAAGTAGTGGAGAAAAGCTTAAAGGCAGTTGCCTTATGGGATGAAGTAAAAGACAAACTACATAAATCAGCTCTTGGACTATCTGGAGGACAACAGCAAAGACTTTGTATTGCTAGAGCCATATCTATAAAACCGGATATTTTATTAATGGATGAGCCTACATCTGCTCTTGATCCGCTTTCTACTTCAAAAGTAGAGGAACTTATAAGAGAATTAGAGAAAAACTATACTATTATTATAGTTACTCATAATATGCAGCAAGCTGCAAGAATATCAGATTATACTGCATTTTTTTATAAAGGAATTATAGAAGAGTTTGATGAAACAAGTACTATTTTTACAAACCCAAGTAATAAAAAAACAGAAGAATATATAAATGGAAAGTTCAGCTAAAAGGAGGATAAAACATGAGAAACTTAGATGAAAGAATGGAAGATATAAGAACCTTAGTTTCAGAGGCATTAAAAAATTGTAAGAGAACTATGACTATAATTAAAATAATTTTAAATTCAGGAACCTTTGATAAAGCACTTTATGGTGAGGCAAAATCCATTGAAGAAAATATGAATCATGCTGAATTGAAAATAGATGAAGAAGTAATAAAAACTATTGCTAGATTTCAGCCTATGGCTATTAACCTGAGATTTTTAATTGGAGTAATTAAAATAGGAAATGCTACAGAGAGAATAAATGATTTATCATTAAACATTCTAAAAGTATTAAAACATTCTAATAATATAAAAGCTTATGAAAAGCAAAACCTAATAGAAATGCATACAAAAGTAGAACAAATGTTTGATTTATTTCTAAAATGTTATTACGAGGAAGAATTAAATTATGCATATCTTATTTTAAGTCTTGATGATGAGGTAAATGGTTTCAAAACAGCTGTTATTGAGGCTACTAAAGCTATACTTGTTGATAAAAGTGTAGAGAGAGACACTGATTATCTTGGAGCATTGTTTATATCACAACATTTAGAAAGAATTGGAGATACTATAAAAAACTTAGCCGAAATTGTTATTTATGTTTATAACGGTGTTGATATTAGACATATTGACTATGACGAGGAAAAGATAACTGTTAAAAGAAAAAAATAATTTTAAATTCGAAGGCGGAAAGTTTTATGAAGAAAGAAACTATACTAATTGTGGAAGACGATTTAGAAATAAAAACTCTTATTCAATTCTTTTTGGAGAAAGAGAATTTTAATATTATAACTGCACAAAATGGTATAAAAGCATTAGAATTAATACAAAATCATAAACCAAACTTAATTATTTTAGACATTATGCTGCCTGGAATGAATGGTTTAGATATTTCAAAACTAATAAAGAAAGAAACATATAAGTACGGAAATCCATTTATATTTATGCTCACAGCAAAAACTGAGACAGAGGATGTTATAGAGGGATTTATTGCTGGATGTGATGACTATTTAAGAAAGCCATTTGATCCAAGAGAACTTATATTTCGAGTAAAAAAATTACTTTCATTAAAAAAAGAAAGTATAACTGCTTCAAAAGAAAATGGAATTATTTACTACGATAAGATCGAAATTAATTTAGACAAACATGTTATATATGAAGATGGAAAAGAAATTATTTTATCTAATAAAGAATTTAAGTTACTTGTATTCTTGATCCAAAATAAAGGCATTGCTCTCAGCCGAGAAACTCTTTTAAGCAGAGTGTGGAAAGAAAATTATCATTTAGGTGATAGAACAATTGATGTTTATGTAGGGAAAATTAGAGAAAAACTTCCTTCTATCTCAGAACATATAAAAACCATAAAAGGAGTTGGATACCGATTAAAAGAAATGTAATTTTACTCATTATATTTGAAATTTTTCTTTTATTTTTGGCTTATTTATTTCATGAAAAAATTGTGATCTTAACTGCTCTTTTTCTTATATTTTTATTTTTTGATTTTTTATTACTTTATTTATATAAGACTAAAGAAAAAGAAATAGAATTTATAAAAGAAAATACCATTGATATAATTGATAATACTTTCAAGCTAAACATTGATTACTACATCAATAACAAGTCACTGGATTTTTTCCAAAAAGTCTTTGAAATAAAAAAGGAATCTAAGCTTTTCAAAAAAAATCTTGAAAGAGAAAGTGAAAAACTAAAAGAAATCTTATCAGCTATTGATGATATAATATTTGTAATTAAAAATAATGAAATTATCTTAAAAAATAAAAATATTGATATCTTAACTTATAATTCTAAATCTAAAAAATATTTTGATTGCATTAAGTATAATGCTCTTACTAAGGAGATAAAGAAAATTTTGCTTAGTGATAAAAACGTCAAAGAAGAATTTTTTCTAAATGAAATTAATAAGTATTATTTTATTGAATCTTATAAACTAGAAAAAGAAAATGCGATGATTATAGGTTTAAAAGATATCACAGCTAATAAAAATTTTGAAAAAATACAAAAGGACTTTATTTCTAATGTTTCACATGAACTAAAAACTCCCCTCACTAATATAAAGGGGTATACAATAGCATTAGAAGAATCAATGACTGAAAAAGATGAAAATACAGAACATTTTTTTAAAATTATAAATTCTAATATTAATAAGCTTGATAATTTATTACATGACTTTCTAAATTATTCTAAATATGAAGGTTCTAAGATTCTGAATCTGACTCATACAAAAGCAGAGGATTTAGTTAGCGAAGTGCTTCTAAGCTTATCTTTATTAATAATTAATAAGGAAGCCCGCATTGAGACTAACTATATTCTTTTTGATGAGAGTCATTACATGTATATTGATAGTGAGAAAATAAAATTAGTTATTAAAAATATAATAGAAAATGCACTTATTTATTCAAGTGAAAAACCTAAAATAAATATAGAAATAATCGAAGATCAAAAAGCTTATACTTTTAAAATTTCAGACAATGGACTTGGGATTTCAGAAGAAGAAATAGAAAAGATATTTGAAAAATTTTATAGAGTAGACCACTCAAGACCTATGAATTTAGCAGGTTCTGGATTAGGGCTATCTATAGTAAAAGAAATAATTGGAAATTATAATGGTGAAATAAAAATAAAAAGTTTAGAAAATAATGGAACTACTTTTTATATTATTATTCCAAAGTAAAGTAAAAATGATTTTTACCTATGGGTAGAAGTCATTTTTATTTATCAATATAACAAATAGAAAAATTTGAAAGTTGATTTTCTTTCATTTTTGTGATAGCATATATGGAATATTAAGTTTTTATTTTATCGCCGGATAAAATATTAAAAACATCTGAATTTTATGTCGTTAGGCTTTAGTCGATATAAGGTTATCAGGTGTTTTTTTATAAAAAATTATATTTTTAAAAGGAGGTAAAAAATGGAATGGATTTTTCTTCTAGTCGCAGGAATTTTTGAGATTGTATGGGCTACATTTTTAAAGCTCTCAGAAGGATTTACAAAGTTAAATTACACAATTTATACAATCTTAGGAATGATAGTCAGCTTTTATTTTTTAGCAAAGGCTGTAAAGGCTCTTCCTATTGGTATTGCTTACCCGTTATGGACTGGAATAGGTGCAGTAGGTGCGGTAGCGGTTAGTGTAATCATCTTTAAAGATCGATTTACATTAGTACAAGGTTTTTTTGTTATTTTGTTATTAATCGGAATTGTTGGTTTAAAAGTTTTCTCTAAACATTAGAATTACTTTATGAAAATATAAGAATTTATATTTAAACATTCTAAGTGGGTTATCTCAAAAGTATCATTTGAGGTAACCCTTTTTTTAATTATTCAGAATTTCCACAAAGTAAGAAAAAAACTTAATTTGTCATTCTAAAAAATGAAATGATGTGAGAACTTTAATCAAGCATTACTCTAAAAGTCACATAAAATCTAAAAAATAAATAATTTATAGATTATTTAAAAAAATATTTGACAAAAAAATAATATTAGTGTATTATTTAATTAGTACACTAATATTATCTTTAAATTAAGGAGATGTTTATATGAATTTTGAAGAAAACCAACCAATATATCAGCAAATAATATTTTTTATAAAAATAAAACTGATAATTGGCGAATGGAAACTAAATGAAAAAATCCCTTCTGTTAGGGACTTTGCTATAAAACTAAATGTAAATCCGAACACAGTTCAAAGGGCTTACGCAGAACTCGAGAGAGAGGAACTTATATACTCCAAGCGAGGAATGGGAAGTTATGTGACTACAGATGGAGCCAAAGTAGCTGAGCTCTCAAAAATAGTAGCAGAAAAAAAAGTAAAACAGTTTATAAAAGAAATGCGTGATATGGGATTTATTATTGATGAAATTATTAAGTTAATACTAAAGATAGAGGAGGAAAATTAATGGAAGCATTAGCGAAAGTAAAAGGAGTAACAAAAACATTCAATAATCACAGAGCACTTGATGATGTGAATTTTGAAATAAAAATGGGAAATGTCATTGGTCTGCTAGGTCCAAATGGAAGTGGTAAAACCACTTTGTTAAACTGTATGGCTGGTCTTCAGCATATTAATAACGGAGAAATAATTATAAATGAAACTACAGTAATCAACCCTAAAGTAAAAAATCATATATCATATATGCCATCTATAGATATATTTTCTAAAAAGTGGACAGTAAAAAATGCAATAGAATATTTCCAATTATTATTTAATAACTTTAACAGTGAAAAATGTAAGAAATTACTTGAGAAAATGAAAATTAATGAAAGTATAGAATTCAAAAATATGTCATTAGGGACAATCGCGAAAGTAAAACTTATCTTTACTCTTTCAAAGGATGTGAGTTTATTTTTATTAGATGAACCCTTTGCAAACATAGATCTAAAAGCCAGAGAAGAAATATACGGACTTATACTTGAAGAGTTCAATCCTAATTCATCAATAATATTATCAACACACTTTATAAATGAAGTAGAAATGTTATTTGATAATGTAATTTTTATGAATAAAGGTCAAATAAGCGAGTATGTGAATATAGAAGAATATAGAGAAAAAAATGATAAATCAATTTCTGATTTATATAGAGAGGTGACTGAATAATGAAAAAAATAATTCATTTTTATTTTAAACAGATAATACCATTATTATCAATAATATTTGGAGTATATCTATTATTTAATATATTAACTTTAACTTTTGGAGCATTTTTACATACAGAAATTTATCGTAGTATCATTTTTGTATGTTTCATTATGTTTATATTTTTAGCAATATATCTAATCCAGTTTAATCAATTAGATACAGGCAAAGAAAATTTTTCAATAGTATCCATGACTGATCAATCACACACATCAATTATGCTTTCAAAATTAATAGTAAGCTATATTGTCATAATTACATTTATAGTTTTTCAATCAATATTTATGATGGTAGTATTTAGTTCAATACCTCACGAATATGGAACTATTGATTTTATTAGTTTTTTCTTTTATGGAGCATTACGAATATTAGCAATTTTCACAATTTTAATAAGCTATATCGCTAATCCTATGATATGGGTAAAATCATTTTCAAGTTCTAAAACCTTTAGAAGATTATCATTTATAGGTATTATAATTACTTGGTTTATAACTAATAGAGTAATTCAAAGAACGTTTCTAGGTGCTTCAACAATGCATTCTAGAATGAGTGGAAGGTTTGAAGATCAGCAGTCTTTACCAATAATGTTATTTTGGAATTTAGCTTGGTGTATAGTATTTTTCGCAATTACATTATATTTGCAAAAAAGAAAAATAGATTCACTGTAAATACCCGACCGAAATAACAATAAATTTATATTTTGCTAAAAACAGAGGATTCAGATATTAAAATTGATCCTCTGTTTTTTATTTAGTTATTTTTAGCTTTCTTATTACTTCTTTCTCTGAAAAATATTTTCTTCATTCTACTTCATAACTTTCATAACCTTATCGAGTATCAAATAAGGAGTAGTCTCAAAATAGGTTTTTTAAACTGAATAAATACTAAAACAAATACTAGATAATAAATAAAGAAGATACAAACAATCTGTCATCCTGAGGAGCTGCGCGACGTAAGGATCTATAACTAAACCATCACAAAATAGGTTTTTCAAATTAAAAATTTTCTATTTTGCGACATCCCCACTCCTAAATATATCTTTATTCAAAATGAATAATCATATTTATTTTAAAATATAATATTGACTTTTATATTTTTTCAAGGTATACCTAATATAGGTAGTTTATTTTATTACAAAAATTTACGCAATCGTTTGTTCAAATCATTTTATTTTTTCAAAATTTGAGCAATCGTTTGATCATACCTAAACACTATCTTATAAAGGAAGGTGAAGACATTGATTTTAGAAAAAGAACAGATTTTTTTGGATCAAAAATTAGATACTAAAGATAAAGTTCTTCTATTTATTGCAAAAAAAGCAAAAGAACTTGGAGTAACTACTAATGAAACAGAGCTTTATGAAAAACTGTGGGATAGAGAGAAAGAGTACTCTACAGCTGTACAGGAACTAATAGCGATTCCCCATGTTAAGAGCAACCTGCTAAACTCTGTAAAAGTTTTATTTATCAGGCTTACCGAGCCTATAGATTGGGACTCTCCTGAAAATTTCAAAGTAAAGGCGATCTTTTCAATTTTAGTTCCAGAAAGTGATGCAGAGCAAAAACATTTAGAAATACTTTCTAAAATTGCAGTTAGTTTATTAGAAGATGACTTTCAAAATGCTATTTTAAATGTAAAAACAAATGATGAATTAATAGAGTATGTAGAAAAATATTTAAATGGAGGTTTATAATGAAAATAGTAGGTGTAACTTCATGTATTGCAGGTCTTGCTCACACTCCAATGGCAGCTAAAGCTTTGGAAAAAGCAGGCGTAAAATTGGGACACGATGTAAAAATAGAACAGCAAGGAGCAATGGGTACCATTGATGAGCTTTCTAAAACTGATATCTCCTCAGCTGATGTAGTAATTATAGCTGCTGACAAAGTAATTGAAGGGGAAGATAGATTTACTGGAAAGCAAATTGTTCGTGTAAAAATTGGACAATGTGTTACAAGTGCTGAAGCAGTTCTTACAAAAATTGTCAGCGCAATGGAACAAAAAAATAAATAATTTAAAAGGAGATAAATCATGAAAAAGAAACTTTATGAGGCAAGAGACCATTTAATGGCTGGAATTTCTTATGCATTACCTGTAATCATTGGAGGTTCACTTGTTGTAGCTGTAGCTAAAATGATTGGTTTTGCAGGTGGAGTCACAAATTTAGATGACTTTGCAAAAACAGGCGGATTTTATCATTATGTGTGGATGTTTCAAAATGTTGGTTGGAGTGCAATTGGACTTTTAAATTTAGTACTTTCAGGATATATTGCTTATTCTATAGCAGGAAAACCTGCTCTTGCTGCAGGTTTTGTGGGTGGAGTTCTTGCTTCCAGTACAAATGCAGGATTTTTAGGCGCTGTAGTTTCTGGATTTTTTGCTGGATGGCTTACAAATAAAATAAAAAATAAGATAAAAATAAAGGGTGCTGCCGCAAGTTCTGTTCCATTAATAATCTTACCGCTTCTTACAATGGGAGCAGTTGGAATCTTAATGTCACTAATACTTGGAGGACCTCTTGGATGGATTAATACTTCTCTGCTTAACTGGGTAACTCAAATGTCTGAAAATAATACAAATGTAGTAATTTTAGCAGTTATACTTGGTGCAATGATAGGATTTGACCTTGGAGGCCCTGTAAATAAAGCTGCTTGGATGGCCGGAAATGCTCTTCTTATGAGTGGAGTTTACCTACCTGCTATCATAGTCAATGTTGCTATATGGATTCCACCATTAGGTTATGGGTTAGCTACACTAATTCGTAAAAATAACTTTTCACCAACATTTAAAGAGGCTGGAAATGGTGCTTTAATTATGGGTGTTATAGGAATTACTGAAGGGGCTATTCCATTTACTTTACAAAGTCCTGGAAAATTAATTCCTCTAAATGTCGTTTCTTGTTCAATTGGAGCAGCGATCACAATGCTTCTAGGAGCACATGTTAAAATGCCGCCAATAGGAGGAATGTATGGATTTTTCAGTGTTGGAAATGGATGGGCGTATCTTGTTGGAGGAATTATAGGAGCCTTAATTATAGGTTTTGGAGCGAATTTTCTTGTTGACTTCACAGAAAAATCAGAAAATGAGGAACTATCAAATATAGATGAAAATATAGAAATAAGTTTTGATTAAATAAAAAAAGATTATATGATATAGGAGATTATTTATATGCTAAAAACAAAAGTACACGTTATCCCTCATTCACATTGGGACAAAGAATGGTATTTTACATCATCAAGGTCTAAAATATATTTAGTAAAACACATTAAGGAAGTAATAGAAACTCTAGAAACAAAAGATGACTTTAAATTTTTTCTAATGGATGGACAGAGTTCATTAGTTGAAGATTATTTAAAATATTCACCTGAAGATAAGGATAGATTACAAAAACTAATTAAAGATAAGAGATTTATAATTGGCCCATGGTATACACAGACTGATCAACTAGTTATTTCACAAGAATCTGTTGTAAGAAACTTATACTATGGAACTAATATTGCAAAAGACTTGGGACATTCTATGTCTATAGGATATGCTCCAGATATTTTCGGTCAAGGTGGTAATATGCCACAAATATATAAACAGTTTGATATATCTAGATTTCTTTTTTGGAGAGGGGTTGCTGATAATCGTTTAAAACAGACTGAGTTTATATGGCGTGGTGACGATGGTACAGAAATGATTGCTGAACAGATTCCTTTTGGATATTATTATGGCGGAAATATTCCTGAAAATAAAGAAGATATGTTACCCTATCTAAATGAAAAAATTGGTGCTTTAGAAGAAAAAGCTTCTACAAAACATGTCTATTTTCCAAATGGATTTGATCAAGCCCCAATTAGAAAAAACTTACCTGAATTAATTAATCTTTTTAATGAAATTGATTCTAAAAGAGAATATGTATTGGATTCTCCTGAGTTATTTTTCGATGAACTTGAAAAGGATGTTTCTGATCTGCCTGTTATTTGTGGTGAATTAACAGAAGGAAAACATAGTCGTTTACATAAGTCTATTTTTTCTACACGAGCAGACTTGAAACAAAGTAATAATAAAATTGAAAATTTTCTTGTTAATATTGTAGAACCTGTATTATCAATAAGTCATTCATTAGGAAATAGATATCCACATGAAGAATTAGCAGAAATTTGGAAGCTGTTATTTGATAATGCTGCCCATGATAGTATTGGTGGATGTAATAGTGATACTACAAATAAAGATATAGCAGGACGTTATAAAAGAGCAGAAGATATGGCCGAAAATCTACTTGAGATGAATATGAGAATAATTAGTGAAAAGATTAATCTTTCACATGAATTTAACTTTACTATTTTTAATCCTTTACCTTATGCAAGAGAGGGAGTAGTTGAATATACTGCATACATACCTGAAAGTAACTTTACTATTGAAGATATAAATGGCAACACTCTTGATTATGCTATAAAAGAAAAAGTTGAAATGACTAACTATGTGTTAGAACAGCATATTAGCCTAAATCCAAGCAAAAAAATATATATGCCCAAAACTGTTTATCTTGCTAAAATTTTAGTTGATGTAAAATCTATTCCTGCAATGGGTTATTCACAATTTTTCTTCAATTTAAAAAATAATGATCCACAAAAAATATTTAAAAATCTATCTGGAAATGAAATAGAAAATAAATATTATCATATAATACTTGAAGAAAATAATACTTTAACTATCGAAGATAAGATAACTAAAAAAATATTTTCTAATCAGATGATTTTTGAAGAAAATGGAGATGACGGTGACTCATATAACTATTCTCCTCCAAGAAAGGACATGATTATTAAGTCTACAGAGTCAGAATTAAAAAATCTTATTGTATATCAATCAGATGTAGAAAATACTCTGGAAATATTACTCAATATGAAAGTTCCTAAAGACTTAACTCAAAGAGCAGATAAAATAAATAATGAAGATTTTACTCTAAAAATACTAGTTTCTCTTAGAAAAGATGAAGATTTAATAAGGTTTGATGTAAAAATAGATAATAATGTTCTAAGTCATAGACTCTGTGTTAATTTTAATACTGAGATAGCAAGTAAATTTTCCACTGCTGATCAACTTTTCGGAATTGTAAAAAGACCAGTACGACTTCCAGAAATGGACGTCTGGGAAAAGGAAAAATGGCAGGAAACACCTATTTCTATTGAAGCTATGCAAAGCTTTGTAAGTCTTCATGACGAAGATCATGGAACTGCAATTATTACAGAAGGAATTCGTGAATATGAAATTATAGGAGAAAACTATGATACTATTCGTTTAACACTATTTAGAACTTTTGGATATATGGGAAAAACTGACCTTCTTTATAGACCTGGACGTGCTTCTGGAGAATCAATTATCCAAACACCTGATGCGCAACTACTTGGGGAAATAAATTGTTCGTTTGCAATGATCTTATTTAATACAGACTTTGATCAAGCTGGAATTGCTAAAAAAGCTAAAGAATATTTATCACCAATGCCTGTTAAGCAGTTTTCTGAATTTCTAAATGGTCGTATAATCTATGCTCATTTAGACAAAGAAAAATCTCTGCCTCAAACTTATAGCATGATTTCTGCAGAAAAAACTGATGCAGTCATGAGTGCCTTTAAAAAGGCTGAGAATGGAAATGAGTATATCATTAGATACTTTAATCCTTTTATACTTAAAACGGCTGTAGTAGAAGAAAATATCGCATCTAATCCTATAAAATTAGATGAAACTACAAAGATGGATAAAAGATCACACTTAAAATATTGTGAATTTCAAAGTTATTCACTAAAGATTTAAAATAAAAAATCTGTCTCTAAATTTATAGAGGCAGATTTTTTTACGTAGTTTCTCTTTTTATTATTGAAACTGGAATTATAGTGTGTTTTTTGTTTACCTTATCAGGAAAATTCATTAAATTAAATAATATATTTGAAGCTTCTTGAATAATAACTTCTCTATTTTGATTAACAGTAGTAATTTTAGGATAAGAATACTTAGAGATAGAGACATTATCAAACCCTATGATCTTAACATCATCAGGAATAGAAACATTATGCTCCTTTAGTGATATTAATGCTCCATATGCTCTCCAATCACTCGTAGCAAAGATTCCATCAAAACTTACTTTTTTTTCTAATATAGAGTCCATAACTTTTTTTGTTTCATCAAAACTAAATAAATTCCCGTCAAATTTTAAAATTAGTTTATTATCAATAGGAATTTTGTATTTTTTAAGAGCCGCCTTATATCCCTCTACTCTTTTTTTACTTGCTGAAAAACTTCTCTTCTTAGCTAAAACTAAAATTCGCTTACATCCTCTTTTTATCAGTTCCTCTGTTGCCATAAATCCGCCTTGATAATGGTCTGATTCTATATAAGATGTATCTGATGCACTTGGTTCAAATATTCTGTCTATACAAACCATTGGAATTTTTCTATGATTTGAAAAAAATTCTTTAGGAGTGTTTTCTAATGCAGAAATGCATATTATTCCATCAACTAATTTAGAATCTAAAACTTTAAAGTATTCCATCTCTTTTTTAGAATCCTGACTTGTATTGCAAATAAAAACTGAATAACCAACTTTAAAAAAGAAGTCTTCAATTCCAGAAACAATTTCTGAGAAAAATTCATTTTGAATATTCGTAACAATAATTCCTATAGACTTCGATTTATTAATTTTTAAACTTTTTGCAGCCATATTTGGAATATAATTATATTTTTTCATTATAGATAAAACTTTTTTTTTCGTCTTTTCTGAAAATCTTCCATTAGCATTTATTATTCTTGAAACTGTACTTGTGGAAACGCCTGCTAATTTTGCTATATCTTTCATTGATTTTTTTCCAACTTGACCCATATTAACCTCTTTATACTAATATAATTCTTCTAATCTTAGATGTTCTTATTTTACCATATTTGTAGTAAAAGTCAATAAATGCATCTAGTTCTTGGAGTTTATTAATTCCTCTTCTTCTTTATATTGATAAGTATAATAAAAACAGCCTATTATAGAATTTAAATATCTATAAATCAGCTGTTTCATATTTTTATTATAATTAAGACTTTCTTATACTCCTACTCCTCCAAAAACTGTTAATGAACCACAGCTTGTCAGTGCAAGCATTATTATTGATAATATTATTAACTTTTTCATAGTTATTTCTCCTTTTTTATTATTAATTATCTTTTTTAAACTTAATTAAAATAGTCTCAATCCACATATCTGGTTCTTCATTTGATTGTAAACCAAAACTTGAGATTAAAAAGCTTATTTTCAAATCTTCATTTTCAAAGCTATATTTAACTCCTAGATTTGAATAGCCTTCAGCAAAAAGCTCTTTAGTATATTTTTCACTACTTATTACTTCTCCATTTGTATTAGTCAATTCTATATGCTCTGAACTCTTCCCATTCTTTATTAATTCTGTCATTTCTTTTTCAATATCTTTTCTTTTAAAATCTAATATTTTTGTATCTCCTCTGTATATTATGATACTCTCTTTACTATTTTTAAATTTATAATTTTTATACTGTTCTTCCTCTATTGAACTATAGCTTCTCAATAAAATATCATAATCTTTCACATTAAGCGGCCCTTGAACAGAAAAGCTGTAATACATAGTATTTTCTCTTTCAGATGAAGATACTTCACCCAATCCTAAATTCTCATATAACTTATCATAGTTATATTTCTTCCCTAGCGAATTATTTTCCCACTTATCAAAATAGGAAAATATTGATTTTATATCCTTTTTGATTTTTTCATCAACAGCTTTTTCAGACTTCCCATTTTTATCAATTGAGTTTTGCTTTAGTATTCGCTCCAATCTTTTCTCTTGAAAATAAAATGGAATTTTAAAAATATTCAGTGGGCCGACTATTGAGAAAAATAATACAATCATAAAGCTTCCCATAATAATAAAAGTTTTATTTTTCTTAAATAGTAAGATATAAAGTACTATAAATAAAAGATATAGTCCAAAAATAATAACTGCATATCTATTTATTGTCATTCCATACTGCTTTGTTCTTTGGAAAATTGCTATGAAAAGCATTAGAATCATTGGTAATTCTGTGATACAAAACACTTTTTCTATTTTTCTTTTTACACTATCATTTATTAAAGAACTTCCTTTTATTAATAAAATTACAATAATTGTAATTATTCCATGGATTAATATTAATTGTGATATTTCACCTTTAGGAATACTCATTTTTATTAATATTTTGAAAAAATATGAGTATACAACTAATGTATAAATAGCAAGTAAAGGAACTGCTACAAATAAAAATAAAAATTTTAGAACCTTTGTGTTGTCTTTTTCTAAATTTTCTATTTTATCTGGGTAAAATGAAAGCATAAAAAAAGTTGTAAATATTAAATATGAAAAAACCATTATATCTAAATAAATTTTGTGGTTTGGTTCTCGAAATAAATAACTCACTAAGAGTATAATCATCATAAGTCCACTATTAAGAATATTTGCTACTATTACAGTAAGCGATAAATTCTTAAATAAGAATAAATTATAATTATCTATTTTTTCATCTTTTCTTCCTTTTATGAATGGTATTATTATCATTAGAAAAAAACATAATACTCCAAATAATAGTGATCTAATCACATTTATCTCTGACAGTTCAGTATTTAATCCTCTCGTCCCTGATAAAAACATAAAAATTAAACTTAAGCCTACTGCACTACAAATATGTTTTATCTTGCTGGTAAAAATATATCTAAACCCTACAAGTAAGAAAAATGTGTAAAAAACAAACTTCGATATGTTGTGTACACCATTATAAGACTTCAATATATTATGGTTTTCTGCTATTAAATAAACAGCATAAATAGTCATAATACTAATCTCTACTGGAAACTTTAGATATATTTCTTTTATTTTATTAAATAAATTTTTAAACATATTTCCTCTCTTTCTAACTAATAAATTACTTTGTTTAGTCAAGATACAAAGCAACCCATTATATCACTTTTTAAATTCAATGACAATTAGTAATAAGTATAAAGGTTCTAATAATAAAAATACAATACTATAAGAGTACAATAAAAGTAATATAAATAAACTACAATTAGCAATTATAAATAAAAAGACGTAGGGATCTATAGTGTTACTAAATATTAGAATAAGAAAAGCCCTCCAAGTTGTCATCCTGAGGAATGAAATGACGTGAGGATCTATAACTTTATCACTCTATTATGTAAATTATAATTTAGAAAAATAACCTCCATAATTTTTCCAAACAAAAAAACTGCCTTAAAAATTCTAAAGCAGTTCTCTATTTATTTCATAAACTTATATTATTCCCTGAACTAACATTGCATTAGCTACCTTTTTAAACCCTGCTATATTCGCACCCACTACATAATTTCCCGGTACTCCATAGTCTCTTGCAGCCTTTTTTGACTCCATAAAAATATTTTTCATTATCTCATGTAATTTTTTATCCACTTCTTCAAATGTCCAAGTTAGTCTCATACTATTTTGACTCATCTCTAGTGCAGATGTAGCAACACCTCCAGCATTAGCTGCTTTTCCTGGTCCTAATAATACTTTGTTAGCTAAAAAATAATCCACAGCTTCATTTACACAAGGCATATTTGCGCCCTCTCCCACTGCTATAACTCCATTTTTAACCATTACTTTTGCCTGTTCTAAAGATACTTCATTTTGTGTGGCACATGGTAATGCTATATCACATTTTACATTCCATATTCCTTGAAAATCTTCCACAAATTCAGCATCTTTATGATATGTTAGATAATCTTTTATTCTTTTTCTCTCTACTTCTTTTAATTTTTTTATTGTATTTAAATTTATTCCATTTTTATCTATAATATAACCCGAAGAATCACTCATCGCTATTACTTTTGCACCAAGCTGTGTAGCTTTTTCATGAGCATAAATAGCAACATTTCCAGAACCAGAAATTACTACTAATTTTCCTTCAAATGATGAATCGTGTTCTTGGAGCATTTCTTCCATAAAATAAACAAGACCATATCCAGTTGCTTCTTTTCTTACTAAAGATCCCCAATATTCCAATCCTTTACCAGTAAGAATTCCTGCATCATAAGAATTTCTTATTTTTTTATATTGTCCAAATAAATATCCTATCTCCCTAGCTCCCACTCCAATATCTCCAGCTGGAACATCTGTATTTAATCCTATATGTCTATATAATTCATTCATAAAGCTTTGACAAAATCTCATTACTTCTCCATCAGATTTTCCTTTTGGATCAAAATCTGATCCTCCTTTTCCACCACCAATAGGTAGTCCTGTAAGAGCATTTTTAAAGATTTGTTCAAAACCTAAGAATTTTATAATTCCTAAATTTACTGATGGATGAAGTCTAAGTCCGCCTTTATAAGGTCCCATGGCACTATTAAATTGAACTCTATATCCTCTATTTACCATTACCTTGCCTTCATCATTTACCCAAGGTACTCTAAATATTATTTGTCTATCTGGCTCTATTATTCTTTCTAATATTCCATTAGCTTCATACTCTGGATGCTTTGCTATAATTGGTTCTAATGATTTCAGTACTTCTTTTGCTGCTTGCAAAAATTCCTTCTCATGACCATCTCTTGATTCTACTTTTTTCAAAATATCAGTAATATATTCCACTTTTATTCATCCTTTCTATGTTGATTTTCATATATATAAAATAACATAAATATTTTATATTGTCTACATACTTATCGATATATAATATTTATACTAATATAATAATGAGATATGTTTTAAAACAATATAAGTTTTTTCAATATCTTCTAAAGTTCGAAATTATATTTTATGCGTATAAAAAAATGCAAGACCACATCTCACATTTATTTTAACTAAAATAATTATTTATTTTCGTTTTTATTTATAATAACTTCCATAGAATGCCAGCTTAATGTGGCACACTTTATTCTAGCAGGCATATTAGCAACATATTCCATCAAAACTGCATCTCCCAGTTTTTTCATTTCTTCACTATTTAGTTTTTCTTTCTGTCCCATCATTTTAAAGAATATGTCTACTTTTTCTTTAGCTTCATCCAGTGTTTTCCCTTTAATAAGGTCTATTAACATTGCTGTAGATGCTGATGAAATTGCACAACCATTTCCTAAAAATGCTGCATCCTCAATTATATTCTCACTATCTAACTTTATTTCCAAAGTTAGATCATCTCCACAATTTGGATTATGCCCTCTTTCTATAAATGTAGGAGCTTCCATCTCTCTTTTAAGGTCTTTACGATTACTATAATCTAATATAGTCTGTTGATATAGTCTATCTAAATTCATAATTTAAACACTTCCTTTACTTTTTTCAGCCCTTCTATAAGCTTATCTATATCTTCTGAAGTATTATACGGCCCAAAACTCGCCCTACAGCATGAAGGAATATCTAAATACTGCATTAGAGGCTGTGCACAATGATGACCTGATCTTACTCCAACACCATAATTATCTAGTATAAAGGCTACATCATGTGAATGAACATCAATTACATTAAATGCTATTACTCCAACTCTTTCCACATTTTCTGTATGATACATCTCTACAAAACCTAAACTTTGCATTTCAAAAATTGCCTTCATTTCTAGTTCTCGTTCTATTTTATCAATTGTATGGTATCCTAATTTATTTATATATTTAATAGCTTCTGCTAATCCATATACACCTTCTACATTTTGTGTTCCACCCTCAAATTTATTAGGTATTGGAGCAAATGTAGAATTTTGTTCACTTACATACTCTATCATATCACCACCATAAATAAATGGAGGAATTTTTTCTAATAGTTCCCTTTTACCATATAATACACCTGTTCCCATTGGACCAAATAATTTATGACCAGAAAATACCAAAAAATCTATATCATACTTTTGAACATCTATAGAAAAATGAAGTAATGCCTGTGCTGCATCTATTAATATATATGCACCATTAGCATGAGCTATCTCTGTCACTTCTTCTATTGGATGTATAACTCCAGTTACGTTTGCAACAGCTGAAATAGCCACTAATTTTGTTCTTTTACTCATTTTATACTTTAAATCATCTAAATCCAGCTGTCCATTTTCTTTTAAGTATATATACTTTAATTTTGCTTTTTTCCTTCTAGCTAACATTTGCCAAGGAACTATATTTGCATGATGGTTAGTAATTCCTAAAACTATTTCATCACCTTCATTTATAAAGTCTAGTCCATATGAATAAGCTAGTAAGTTTATCGCTTCTGTGGCACTTTTAGTAAAAATTATTTCTTCTTTTTCTTTAGCATTTAAAAACTCCTGCACAGTTTTTCTGGAATCTTCAAAGATTCTTGTAGAATCCATAACCAACTTATAGGAACCCCTGCCAGGGTTCCCATTATAGTTCTCATAATACTCTATTATTTTATCCAACACCACTTGTGGCTTTTGAGATGTTGCAGCTGTGTCTAAATAATGTAGATCATTGTTTCTAAAAATTGGAAATTCTTTTTTTATTTCCATAATAAACTCCTTACACCCTTTTTTCTAATTCTTCTAACAGTTTATTTTTTATTTTTTCATCTTCAATGCTATTTAATATAGGCTTAAAAGATGACTCAATAATTAATTTTTTTGCATTATTTTCTGATAATCCTCTGCTCATTAAATAAAAAAGTTTGTTTTCATCAATTTTTCCAATACTTGCTGAATGTTCCCCAATTACATCATCTTCATCACAAAATAAACCTGGAATAGAATCTGATCTCACTCCCTTATCTAAAAGGATAGCAAACTCTCCCTCTTTTCCTACAGAGTGTCTTGCGCCTTTTTTAAAGTATAAGTTTCCTCTAAAGACTTTTCTTGCAGTATCTTTTACTGCTCCTCGTCCTTCTATAAGTCCTTCTGTATTTCTTCCTCTAAAGATTATCGAATACTCTAAATCAACTTTTCTATCTTTATCTGCGAGATACCCCGGCCATATTTCTACTTTCGAACCATCTTCTTCTAAATAGTTTTTATTACTAATAACATTTACTTTAGCTCCCAGTTCTATACTAAAAATTCCTAGTTCAGAATTTCCATATACTTCTGATTTACTTCCTTCAAAATTATAACTACTTAAATTTAAATTTTGTATCTTTATCACTTTTAATTTTGAATTAGGTTTTGTAACCACTTTTATTATTCCATTATGATAATGTTCAGATTCATCATCTGAATTATAAGTAATAATAACTGTTCCTTCTGAAAATTCATCAGCAACTATTACATTATAATCGATCAATAAATTATTTTCTTTATTAAAATTATAATTTATATAAACTGGTTTTTCAATTTTCTTTTTTGCATCTATTTTTATAAATTTCCCTTGATTATAAAACGAGTATACCTGTGTATTAAAAAATTCATTTATACCATATTCATTGGCATTACTCTCTATTTCAGTAAGAGAATCACTTATATTTTTAATTAAAATTCCATCTTGCTCAGAGTTTAATAGTGAAACACTATTAAATTCTTTATAATCATTAGGAATTTCCACTTTATGACTTATTCTTTTCCAATTTGGTGCTGTTAATAAAGAGTATTTTTTGAAATTATCTATTCTAAATTCTTTATTATCCAAATCTTTTATATTATCTTCATTAAACATCTACTGCCTCCCTATCCTATTGCGCCTTCTAACTCTAGCTCTATTAATTTATTTAACTCTACTGCGTATTCTAAAGGTAACTCTTTAGATATAGGCTCTACAAATCCTCTTACTATCATTGCTTTAGCTTCATCTTTGCTTATACCTCTAGACATCAAGTAAAATATAGCTTCATCACTTATTCTTCCTATTTTTGCTTCATGTCCTATATCTATATTATCATTATGTATTTCAATAATAGGTATAGTGTCTGATCTCGACTCATTATCTAACATAAGTGATTCACATTCTACAGTTGATTTACATCCATATGCATTTGGAGCTACTCTTAAAAGTCCTCTATATAAAGCTGTTCCTCCATTTTTAGAAATAGACTTTGAATGTACATTTGATGTAGTGTAAGGTGCCGCATGTATAACTTTAGAACCAGTATCTAAATACTGTCCTGTAGAAGCAAATGTAATTCCTGTAAATTCACATCTTGCACGTTCACCTTTTAGTATACTCATAGGATATAACATAGAAACTCTAGAACCAAATGATCCTGATATCCATTCTATTACTCCATCAGCATCTACTGTTGCTCTTTTTGTATTTAGATTGTACATATTTCTAGACCAGTTTTCTATTGTAGAGTATCTCAGTCTTGCTCCTTTTTTTATAAATAATTCTACTGCACCTGCATGAAGAGCATTTTTTTGATACTTTGGTGCGGAACATCCCTCAATAAAATGAAGATCTGCTCCCTCTTCTACTATTATTAAAGTATGCTCAAACTGACCTGCTTCTGCCGCATTAAGTCTAAAGTATGACTGTAAAGGTTTATCTACCTTTACACCTTTTGGAACATATACAAATGATCCTCCAGACCAAACTGCTCCATGAAGAGCTGCAAATTTATGATCATTCATTGTTATTAATTTCATAAAATATTCTTTTACTAAATCTTCATGTTCTCTCAAAGCTGTTTCTATATCTGTATAAATAACTCCCTGCTTTGTAAGATCTTCATGAATACTATGATACACTACCTCTGAATCATACTGTGCACCCACACCTGCTAATGATTGCTTTTCAGCTTCTGGTATTCCCAGTCTATCAAAAGTATTCTTTATATAGTCTGGTACATCATCCCAAGAATCACTCATTATTTTACTGTCTGGTCTTAAATAGTGAATAATTTGATCCATATCTAAGTCTGATAAATCAGCACCCCACACAGGCATTGGCTTAGCATTAAATACTTCTAAAGATTTAAGTCTATGCTCTAACATCCACTTAGGTTCCTTCTTTTCTTCTGATATTGTTCTCACTATTTCTTCTGTTAGTCCTTTTTCAGTAGTAAATTTATGTTTCATATCATCTTTTATATCATAAACGCCTCTTTCAATATCGGCGACATAAGTTTTTTTTCTATCTTCCAAGCTGACTCACCTCTTCTCTTATATTCCTAAATCTTCTTTCATTTTTTGATATCCATTTTTTTCTATGTACTCTACTAATTCTTTTCCACCACTTTTTACTATTTTCCCATCCATTAAAATATGAACAAAATCTGGATTTAAGTAATCTAGCACTTTATTATAGTGTGTTATTATTAATAACGCATTATTTTCATTTTTTAATTTTTGTACTCCTTCAAATACTATTTTAGTGGCATCTCTGTCTAATCCAGAATCAGTTTCATCAAGTATTGCTAACTTAGGTTCTAAAACTGCCATTTGTAAAATTTCATTTTTCTTTTTTTCTCCACCAGAAAACCCTACATTTAAATGTCTGTCTGCATACTCAGGATTTATATGTAATTTTTCCATTTTTTCTACTAATTCCTGGTGAAATTGCATAAAATACTGCTTTTCTCCAGTTACTGCCTCTTTAGCTGATCTTAAAAAATCTTCTACTGTTAATCCTGGTATTTCTTCTGGGTACTGAAATGATAAAAACATTCCTTTTTGTGCTCTTTCATCTACTCCAGATTCATTTATTTCTTCTCCATCAAATACTATATTTCCTCCAGATACTTCATACTTAGGATGCCCCACAAGCACACTCGCTAGTGTCGACTTCCCTGCTCCGTTAGGCCCCATTATAACGTGAACTTCCCCTTTATTTATATTAAGGTCTACACCTTTTAAAATCTCTTTATCCTCAACTTTTGCTTTTAATCCCTTTAATTCTAATAAACTCATTCCAACCTCCATAAATTGTAATATAATATATTTTACTATATAAAAACAAAGTAGTCAATTTTTAAAATTATTTTGTAATCAAAATATTTTGATTCAAAATATTCGATGACAGCAATATCAATCTTTTTTTACTTTTATTTTTTTATAATAATTACAAATTTGAAACAAATAAAATTTATTTTTAATCAATTTTATAATTTAATAAGTTATTTTTTCCACTTTTACAGTTTAAAAATTATATGTAATTAAAATATACATTTTTTTCTTAAAATTTTATTTTAAACTTTATTTTCCAAAAGGTTATTTTTTTTCTAAAATATGGTAAAATATTTTATAGAGTTTATTTATATGGAGGGCTATATGAATTTTAAACTGAGGAATGAAACTATAATAGCATATATATTTTCATTTATTTATGGTTATGTTAATGCTATAGGATTTATTGTTATGAATGGATTATTTTTTACATTTATGAGTGGTAATTCAATAAGACTAGGAGTAAATCTTGGTAATTTTGATTTACAATCAAATTTAAGACTTTTTATTGTATTTACTGCTCTAATTTTAGGTATATTTTTAAGTGATTTCCTTTTTTCGACCCTGAAAAAAAGATCTATTGAAATACTGATTTTATTAGAACTTCTACTATTTATAGTTACACTCTTATTTTCATTAAAGTATAATTCTTGGATCGTTTTTCTGCCACTTGGAATAGCAATGGGTGTTCAAAATATGCTAAATTTATTAATCGGAAATAATTTAATGGGTAAAAGTTTTATTACAGGTCTAATATTTAATTTTGGAATTAGTTTATCGAGATTAGTTCAAGGAAAAGGAAGTTGGCGTTTATCTATGAAATATGCTTTTACATGGTTTATATTTGTAATAGGGGCTATCATGGGAACACTTGTAATAGAAAACTTTAATCTATTTATATCTATTTTGCTTATTACTCTTGGATTTATCTATGTGAGTATTTATTTGTTAATGTTGTTAAAGAATGAACTGTTAAATATAAAAACTTATGTAAATTAAACTAAGCAAAAATCTGTATAATAAAAAACATAAAAATGATTTTATTATACAGATTTTCTAATTTGATATTTAAAAATTTATTTTTCCAATTATATATTTATCCCTTTATTAATAAGCTTACAAGTAATAAAGTACAATAAGAAGAAAACTCCAAAAAGGATTATAAAAATCGGTATTATAGGAAGTGGTACAGATTCAGTAACAGCATTACCATAATAATCTATTGAGTTTATTGGAATTTTTATGCTTATAAACTTATAAAATGCTACAAAACTATCAGAAACCGCATAATTCTCAACACTTATCTGGAATATAATCTGACAAATAAAGCTCACTATTCTTAAAATAATTGTAATTATAAAATACATTAAGAATGACGCTAAAATTTTATGTTTAAAGTCAAATACAGTTACATTTAATATCATGATAAAATAAATAAATATCATATGAATCATTGGAGAAATCAACACCATTATAAAAATGAAAAATACCAATATAGGGTTACCAAAAATATTTTCCATAAGGAATCCCATCTCATTATTACCATTAAAAATAAGAAACCCTATTATAAGTCCAAATATTAATATTATAGAATCGTAAATAAAAATTCTAATAAAATATGTAAATAATTTTGAAGATAATATTTTTCTTCCAGAATTCGGAGTAGAAAATGTTAAATATCCTTTTGATCTAAAAATCTCGTCTGCCATATACATTATTCCCTGTATAAAATTAAATACTCCTCCAAGTATAACCAGTAAATAAGTCATCCCAGCCAGCATAAATGTCCCCATTATCATTACCATATTTCCATCATTAGAAGAAATATTATCAAAGTTATTTTTTATATACACTCCTTGAAGTGATAGTATAGAAAATGCAACTAACATAGTAATCAAAATAATTATGTATGGCACTATACCTTTTCTAAATTCATACTTAAATAATTTATTAAACATTTTTATACTCCTCCACATAATAATCTTCTAATTTATGATTTTCTAAATCTAAATTGCTTTTTTCTGTATCTAAAATTATTTCCCCTTCTGATATAAATAACACATGATCAATTAGATCTGAAACATCATTTACCAAATGGCTTGTAATAATTAGTATTCCATCTTTATTCATTAAAGTTTTAATACTGTCTAAAATTATCTTTCTTGATAATGGATCTAAACCACCCAAAGGTTCATCTAAAAGATAAATCTTTGCATGTCTGCTAATAGCTAGTGCTACTTTCAGCCTAGCTTTCATTCCCTTAGACAAAACATTTATCTTATCTCCCATATCTAATTTCATAGATTTCAAAAGATCTTCACATTTCTTCTCATCAAAGTCTTCAAAAAAATCTTTGTAGTAAATAACTGCATCTTTGACTTTCATCCAACCATAAAATATCTCTTTATCAGAAATAAATGTAATATAATTTTTATCTTTATAATTAAATTCTTTTCCTTCAATTAAATATTCACCATTTGTTTTCTTGTTATATCCTGCCATTATTTTTAAAAGTGTAGTTTTCCCCACTCCATTTGGTCCAAATAATCCATAGACCTTACCTTTCTCTAACTTCAAATTTATATTTCTAAGTACTCTTTTAGAACTAAAATTTTTGGTTACATTTCTTAACTCTACCATTGTTAAAAATCCCTCCTTAATTTGGAATGTTTTAAAATAAAAAACATCCTTTGTATTCTCATCATTTTTAAAACTGACTTCCTTAAAGTACTATATTATTTAGCTTTTCTTCTTTTAATATATTCTCAAAAAATAACACTTTATCAAATATAACAAACCCACATAATAGATTTCTTTTTATTTTATTGATAATTATAGTATTATATCTAGGTTATGTCAATATATCTCCGTTTATGCCTTTCAAATTTCATTTCTTAAATTGGCTGTCTCTCCTATAATTAAACCTATAATAAATATTCTTTTTTTATTTCCAAAAAATTTAAATTAATAAATATAAAGTTAATAAAACGTCCTAATATATTATTATTTATGATTTTTTCATTTAAATAAAAAGAGCTGTCTCCAAAAAGACGACCCTTTATGTCTTAAAAACTATGAAAAATAGAAATTATTATCTAAATTTCTGAATTTTAAAAATGTTACTCTTTATTATAACTCTCCATTATTCCAATCATTTCCTCTATACACTTGTCAAACTTTTGAAGTTCTTCTGGATCAGTAGATAGTTTTGCATCTACTACATCTGCCTGTGACACTAAATTATTGCTTAATACCTGTAATTTTTCTATTGAAGCTTCATCCCTTGTTTGCATAGCACTAACAAAAGTTTGTACAAAAACTGCATAATCATCTGCAAATTTTTGAACACTTGCATCTTTAAATACTGTTCTAGTTACTGATAGACTTTTATATGCTGCTGCTGCATTATTACTTTGTGTTTTTACAACACTTTTACTAAAAGAAAATACTGATAATAATAAAAACATGAACACTAATACTTTTTTCATTTTTCCTCCTAAATTTTATTTTAATATTACTGGCTTTTGAATGATAAAAAACCTCATTCGAAAGCTAGAAACATCAAATTCTAATTAATAATCAACGTGGAAATTATATCCAATATTTAAAGTTACTCTTGAATAATCAGCATTTCCTGAATCTTCTACATAATAACCTGGTCCTGAATATTTTACAGTATAATCAGCGAAGTTTTGTTTATACATTAGATCTATTGTTAATCCTCTATATTCAACTCCTCCACCTACTCCATAATAAAATCCATTGTCTATATCTCCGTCAACACTAGATCTTCCGTAGTATGATCCTGAATTATAGTTATAATCACCCATATTAAATGAGTACCCAACATCACCTTTTAAATATGGTGTAAAACCATTAAAAGTTCCAAAATTATATCTTGCAGTTGCATAAATAGGTACTGAGTTATACATATCCCCATTATCTGTACTCTCATGCCATTGGTAAGCTAATCCTGCTCCTAATTCAAATCCGTAAGGAAGTGATTTTCTATATTCTACTCCTATTTCAAAAGGTAATCCATCAGCATCTGGACCATTACTATAACTTCCACCTATATCGTATCCAGTTCTTAATTCAAATGAATCAGCAAATGAAATTGTTCCTAATATTACAGCTAAACTTAAAGCTAGTTTTTTCATGTTTCCTCCTTTATACTTTCCAAAAATTTTATTCGTGTATTTTATTATAATATTAATCTTTCTCTATGTCAATTAACTAGTAAACTTTAGAACACAATATTTTAATCTTTATATAGAATAACTGTTGAAACAGCATATTCCCTACTATGTGATATACTTATTTGAAACTTTACATCTCTCATAGTCTCTTCTAAAGTATTATAAAAGTTTAAATGGGGTTTCCCTAATTCATCATTATATATTTCAATGTCTGCTAAGTTAAATCCTCTAAATCCAGTTCCTATAGCTTTTGATACAGCTTCTTTCGCTGCAAACCTACCAGCATAACTTGGATAAGGATTTTTTCTTTTTTCTACATGTTCTATTTCTAATTTTGTAAAAACCCTTTCCTTAAATGATTTTATATTATTTATAGCGTCCTTTATTCTATTTATTTCTATTATATCTGTTCCTATTCCTAATATTTCCATCTTCTCTCCTTAAAGTTAAAATGATTTTTAAGTTATTAACCTAGTATACACTATCTTGTTTTTTTTGTTGAGTATTTTTTCTGACTAATTAATTATCCTATTCAAAAACTGTAACATTATTGTAACTTAAATATTATTCATAATTTAAATTTTGAATAATTTATATGTAATACAAATTTATATATGTTTCTCAAAAATGTTATTTCTTTATACAAACATTGTATTTAATTCTTATATGATTTTTTTTAAAAATATGCACAGATAATTAAAAGTATTCTGAAAGACAAAACAAAACAAAAAGGACTATTATTAATTATAGTAAACTACTTAACTATAATGAAATGAATAAAAATATTTAAAAATAAATTTTAGAGGTGAATAATAATGAAATTTTCAAATAAAAACACATATTTGCTTTCATTACTAGCCGTTATCAGCGGTTTTACAAGTGCAGGGGAACTAGAAAATAAAATAGAAAAGCCTGAGGATAATAATGAAATTGTAATATTAGGCAATTACTATAAAAAAACAGGAAAAAATAATAAACATTTACATATAACCGCTAAGGACAATAGCTCTGATAACATAAATATAGATAGTGAGATTATTCCAATACCAATTCCTAGTCCAGATATCGAACCTTCTCCTGTTGATCCAGATCCAGTTTTACCTGAACCAACAATAGATGTAGTTAAAGAAAATGATGTTGTTACTCAAAAGAAATATGTTTATGGAGATGTTTTAAACTATGATATCTCACATGATATTTCCACACTTGATTCATTATCTCTATGGATATCTGACATAAATACAAATGTAACAAATGAAAAAAACTTAACTTCTAATTACACTTCTTCAAATAACAGTAATTTTATTGCTGAAGTAGATGAAAAAGCTAATTTTATAAATAATGGAAATATTTCTGGTAAAAATACAGGTGGAGTATATGTACATAATGAATCAACATTTGAAAATAATGGTGTAATATCAAATGAAGGCTCACATGGAGTTAAAGCTTCTGGAAGTAATACCAAAGCAATAAATGAAGTGAGCGGAGTAATATCAAATACAGGTAACTTTGGTACGGCAGCTGAAGATGGTGCATATGTTGAAAATAATGGCAGTATTTCTAATAAAGGAAATATAGGAACCTATGCCACTGGAAATTCAACAGCTATAAATAATGGAAGCATCTCTAATACAGGTGATTATGGAATGAAAGCTGAAAATGATTCATATATAGAAAATTCTTCTACAGGAACAATTTCTAATAATGGAGACTATGGAATGAGTATTGACAGCGCATCAAATGGAAAAAATGATGGCGTAGTGAGTAATGATGGTGATTTTGGTATTTCTACTCAAGCTAACTTTACTAATAACGGAATCGTGCAAAATAATGGGGATTTCGGAATTGAAGCTGATGGGAATATTAATATTGAAAATAATGGTATTGTTAAAAACACTGGTAATAAAGGAATAATCGCAGAAAACGGTGCTTTAATCACTAACAACGGTACAATAGCAAATGATAAAGAAGTTGGTATTTATTCAAATGGAACTAATACTAAAGTCAAAAACTCTGGTACTGGTGCAATTTCTAATAATAGTAACTATGGTATTTATGCTGAAAATGGTTCAAATGTAGAAAATGAAGGTAGTATTTCTAATAATGGGGACTTTGGAATTTATACAAGTGGAAATGATACTAAAGCTATTAATAAAGGAAATATCTCTAACATTGGGAGATATGGAATGAAGGCTGAAAACGATTCATATATAGAAAATTCTTCTACAGGAATAATTTCTAATAATGGTGACTATGGAATGAGCATTGATAGCTCATCAAATGGAAAAAATGACGGTATAGTGAATAATGATGGTGACTATGGTGTATTTACTCAAAGTAATTTTATAAATGACGGAGAGATAAAAAATAGTGGGGATTTTGGTCTAAATGCTTTGGGAAACATTACTGTAGTTAACAACGGTATCATTGAAAATGAAAAAAATTATGGAATGAGTGCAGATAACAATTCATATATAGAGAACAGCCTTTCTGGAATGATTTCTAATGGAGGTAACTACGGGATGTCTATTAGCTCTGGATCGAAAGGATTAAATAATGGATTAATACAAAATAGTGGTGACTTTGGTGTTTATTCTAATTCAGAATTTACAAATAATGGTACTATACAAAATAAAGGTGTGAATGGCATATTTGCTGACAATGGTGCTATAGTTGTAAATAATGGAATTATAAACAATAACAACAATTTAGGAATAAATGCAACTAATGGTACAGTTACAAATTCTAGCACTGGTATAATTGCCAACAAAGGTGAGTATGGTATATATGCTGCAAATTCTTCACATATCAACAATTATGGAAATTTTTCTAATGATGGAAATTTTGGTGTATATGCTGATGAAAATGGAACTATTGCAATAAATACAGGAATAATTTCTAATACTGGTAATTATGGAATGTATATTGAAACTGGAGCACAAGGAGTTAATAACGGTACCATTGAAAACAATAATAACTTTGGAGTGTACTCTCAGTCTGAATTTACAAATAATGGTACAATACAAAATAATGGAGCACATGGTATAAATACTTATGGAAACGGAATAGTTACAAATAATGGCACAATTAAAAACAAAGGTGATTATGGCTTCTCTGCTATGGCGGGATCCCAAATTACAAATAATTATATTATAGCTAACACTAATGATATAGGAATGTATCTAAGTGATTCTGGAACTAAGGGAATAAATTCTTCAACTGGTATAATACAAAACTTAGGGTCTTTTGGAATATTTATTGATAATAGTGCCTCTGGTGAAAATAATGGTATAATCAGAAACAATGGTAATTATGGATTCACAATTGATAATAATTCTACTGGAGTAAATAATGGTGAAATATCAAACAATGGGAACTTTGGTATGTTTGTTACAAATGGAGCCTCTGCAGAAAATTACGGTACAATAAAAAATTCTGGAGTAACTGGAGTTTTTGTTACAGGAGCAAATTCTAAATTTATAAATCAATCAACTGGAATTATACAAAATAATGTTTTCTATGGTATAGAGGCTTCTAATGGTGCTTATGCTGAAAATAATGGAATTATTAAAAATAATGAAACTAATGGCATGGTTTCTGCTGGTGTTGATTCTCAGATTGTAAATAATTACTCAGGAACAATAGAAAACTTAGGTAACTATGGAATGAAGGGCTCTACTTACAGCATGATAACTAATAATGGAAAAATAACTAATAAAGGCGATTATGGAATTTTTATAAATACTGGAAGTACTGCTGAAAACAATGGTTCAATAGAAAATATAGGTAACTATGGTTTTAATGTTGGTTCTGGTTCAATTGGAATTAATAATGCAACTGGAATAATAAGAAATACAGGTAATTATGGTATGGGGGCTTCTAATGATGGTAAAATTACAAATAATGGAACTATTATAAATACTGGTGACTATGGAATGTATACTGATTCTCCTGACTCAATACTAATAAACAATGGGACTATTGCAAATAAAAAAAACATGGCAAATTTTGCTTATGGTGATTATGGAATGTATATTGGTGGAGGATATGGAGAAAATAACGGAACTATTACAAATGATGGTTACTTTGGAATGTATGTTTCAAGCAATGGAACTGCTATAAATAATGGTGAAATCAAAACTATAGGGTTTAATGGAATGTTAGCAGATACAAGTGCAACAGCTGTTAATAATGGAATAATTAAAAATGAGTGGGGCTTTGGAATGTCAGCAACAAATAGAGCTACAGTTGAAAATAAAAATTCTATTCTTACCACAGCAGATGTTGGAATGGCAGCAAGAAATGTGGGAAGTATTGCTTTAAATAATGTTACAGGTGTTATCAAAAATACAGATAATATTGGAATGCAGGCTTCTCAAAGAGCATATGCTGAAAATAAAGGTACAATTCAAAATGGTATTGATAAAGGAATTTATATTACATCTGGTTCTATTGGAGTAAATAACGGAACTATTTCAAATGGCGGTAACCATGGAATGTACATTGATAGTTCTACTGGTACAAATAATGGAACTATTGAGCTTACTGGAAATAATAAAACAGGTGTCTATGTTAATAATGGAACATTTACAAATGATGGTAAAATTATTATAAATGGAACAAATGGAACTGGTATAAAAGCTGTAAATAATAGTACTGTGAAAATCGGATCATATTCAGAAATTATATTAAATGGTGAAAACGCAGTTACACAAGCGAATACAAACTTCTCTACTCCCAATTCTAATATAAACTCTGGTGGAAAAGCATATGATTTAGATGCTACTTCTACACTGATTAATCCTGGAACACTCAGAGTAAAGGGAGCTTTTAGAGTTCAAAACCAAGGAAGATTCATATTAGATACTAACACAGGAAAGATAGAAGCAGATTCATTACTATTAGATGGAAATATGTACGTGAATGCAGAGGGATCAAAAAATTCATCAGAAAATAATTACTCATTTAATAATTTAAATGTGAATGATGTTACTGGTAATGGTCAAGTTAGTTCTGTTTCTCCACTATTTAGTTCTAAACTTACTCAAAATGAAACTGGCGACTATAGTATAGAACTTGAGAGAAAAGATTTTAATGATGTATTTACAGGCAACTTAGGTAGTCTTTTAGAAAATAATTATAAAAATTCTGAAAATAATGAATTACAAAATAATATATATAATTCATTAAAATCAATAGCAAATGAAAATACTTTATTAACAGCAGAAAATGAATTAACAGGTCAATCTGTAATAGGTAATTTAAATTCACATTCATTTTATCAAGATAAAATTCTTGCAAAAAGTGTGGAGCAACTTTTAGATAAAAGAAATTCCAGTACAGATACAGGATTTTATATAAACTTTCTTGGAAGTAAAACTAATTCTAATGAAAAAGATAATACTGCTGCTTATGAAAGAAAATCTGAAGGAGTCATGGCAGGAGCCATGGGTCAAATTACAGATACATTATCATTAGGTGCATTTATAGGATATTTAAATACAGATGTAAATTATAAAGATTCTGGTGAATCTCATCAGGACTTAAATACACTCTCTGTAAAAGGGGCATTACAAAAAGACATAACAGATAACTTAAAATTTACAGGAGTTGTTGGCTATAATAATGGAACAAATTCTACTAATAGAAAGATTACTTATGATAATTCAAATAAGGAAATAACTGGTGACTTTAATTCATGGTCACTTGGTGGTGAAGCAAAATTAGAATACACAAAAAAAGTTAATGATACTATTAATATAAAACCTTCAATTACTGCACTATTAGATTATATTTCTCAAGATCCTTATACAGAAACTGGACCTAAGGAATATATATTGAATGTAGATGGAAATAAAGCTTTATCTACAAAGCTAGGTGTAGGGATAAAAGCCGATATAAAAGCATATGAAGGAAAAATGGGAACTTTAAAAGTTTCTCCTAAAATAAATTACTTATATGAAATGGGAACACCTTATGAAGATAGAACTGCCAAATTAGGTGGATTTAATGATAATATGGACATCTTTTCTGTTGATCCTGGAAGAAATGATTTAAACTTAGGTTTAGATCTTGAATATAACTTAAATGATAAATTTTTAATTTACGCTGAGTATAATACTGGTATTCTAGAAGATAATAAAGATCAAAATATTGGAATAGGAGCTAAGTTTACTTTTTAGGAATTTAAAAATTAAAAAAATCTCTTAAATTAAAAGGGGCTGTCTCAAAATGAACTGTACCCCAAAAAGTGGACAGAACAAAAAAAAGACAGTAAAAAATGAGCCGAAAGGCTCATTTTCTATTCATAATATGGTATAATACCACTATGAACACCCAACT
>JAGOZX010000089.1 GCA_018058425.1 Sebaldella sp. | reverse complement strand
GTATAGAATATCTGCTGTTATCTGTTACTACTAAAGGTTTTAATAGTGTTAAATCAGTTTTAGATAGTATTTTATCTGCTTTTTTCTTAGCTTCTAAATAGGCTTTTTCATAAAGTTTACTTTCCAGCTGTTCTTTATTATCAATATCATATTGAATATAACCATTTGAATAAATATTTAGGGCTTGTGCAAAGTTTATTATTTTCCCTAGATTTTTCATATCTCCAGTTTTTAGTTTAATAGTATGAGTGACAACATATTTTTCCTTTTTTATATTTTCATATTTTTCTTTATTAACTTCATTAGTATCATAAGAAGAAATTTTTATCTCACTTACTAATCCTGTTTTTGATAACGAGTTCTCTATAGTTTTATATTTATTTAAAGCATTTTGATATGAAGTTTTATTATCAACAGCTGTTTCTCTTATGTTAAATTGATAAGTACCTGTTTCTCTTCCAGACTTAGAAAAATAATCTATCTTTTCAGAAGACAATACATTTACAATATCTCTTAGTTTATTTTGATCTTTTATTGTTATCTCTATAGTTAGAGAAGAAGTAAATTCTTTTTCTCCTTTATTTGAAAGAACATTATCCCAGTATTCATTTTTGTTAGAGTCATAGAGTACAGACTCTATTTTTTCATATTTTATTCCATATTTAGAAAGTAATTTTTTATATCTTTCTAAAAGAGCAGCGTTTTCTTCACTTGCTTTATCTAAATTTTCATCATCAGTAGAAATTGTAAAAGTAAAGCTTGCTGTACTTGGAGTTATTGTTTCTGTGGATGTTCCAGTAACTTGAATTCTTTTATAAAAAGTATCAGCAGTATCTGAAAAAATCATCATTGAAAAAACTGCTAATAAAGGTAATATTATTTTTTTCATATTTCTCCCTTTCCATTTTTAGGTTAGATATTTATTTTATTTCAAAAAGTATACTTACATTTTGAGATAGCTTTAGCATTTGAGGCTTATAGTTTACAACAGGTTTTGGTGGTGCAGGTGCAGCAATAGACATTTCATAAATTCCAGCGTTACTATCATTTAGTCTTGCGCCCTTAATAGCAATATTCTTATCATAATAATAATCTTCCTGAATTGCTATATTTTGATAAGAAACGTTTTCACTTACCACCAAAGGATCTCCTAAAGTCATATTACTAGACTTTAAAATACTTGTAGCCTTAGTTTTAGATAACTCATAAGCTTTGTTATAAAGGTCAGACTCTATTTCATCTTTATTTGAAATATCAAAAGCAATATTTCCCTGTAGATTTATTTTATTATTTTCAGCTATTTTTATAACTTCATTTATTTTATTAATGTCTTTAATCTGAATAGAAAAATCATTGTATATATTATAAGTTTCCTTTTTCTTTTGTTGCTTTCCGTCACTTACTTTACTTGTACTATTTGAATATGAGTAAATTGAAATATCATTGTCATAAATTCCTAAATTAGATAGCTGTTTTTTTATAGTATCATAAACACCAAAAGCTTCAGCAATCGAAGTATTTTTCTGAGAATTATTTTTTTTCACTTCCACTAGATAGAGTGTTTTATCATAACTATCACTTTTAAAATTTTTAATTGAATTTTTTTCAGCTAAATCAATTAAAGCTGGTATTTTAGAATAATCTGTCACTCTAACAGAAAATACTAAAGTAGTTAAAAATTCATCTTTTTCTTTAGAGTCTTTAATTGCTTCAAATGTTTTCTGAGAAAAATAATTATTTGTAGTGAGGTTAGTAGTAGCTATATTTTTCTTTTTCAGTTCATTTTTAAAGTTTTCAAAATTTGTTTCATTTTCCTTACCAGCCTTTTTAAGGTCTTCATTTTTAGTATAGACTCTAAAATTAATTGTTGCTATATCTGGCATAATTTCTCTTTCTGCATTTCCAGTCACGCTTAATTTTCTAATAGGTTCTGTGAATGCCATAACAGAAAATATTAGGAATAATAACATAATAATTTTTTTCATACTCTCTCCTTTTAATTTTATTATTTTATAACTTATATAACATTATAATAAATCAATTTGTTAAAATCAAGCATTTAAAATATTTGTTTATATTATATTTTAAAATAAAATAAATAACACTAATTGGATATAAAAGTTATATAGGAGCTTTGCTTGTATTGACTTATAAGACTAAACATACTATACTAAAAAAGATTGTCTTATTTTAGACTTAAATAACTTAATAATAGAGGAGATAGAAATGAAAAAATTCAAAAGGTTTTTAATAGTAGGGATTATATCATTAGCAGTGGGATTATTTATTGTAATGACAAATAAAGATCAAAATGAAAATAATTTACAAATTGCACAAAATGCAACTAGCGCACAAGAAGCAGCTCAATTGATAAGTAGAAATAATAGAAGTGAAGTAGGCGGGCATATGCTTGGAATGTTTTTAATAGGCTTAGGAGCTGCTTTATCTGGAGCATCAGTTATTGGAATGATAGCAGAAAAAAATAAGAAAAAGAAAGTTTAATATTAGAAATAAATAAATTTTTGATCTTATGAATTATTATAAAGGAGGATTTTTATGACAGAAAAAGAAAAAAGATATCTAGGCTTACCTCATCATCTATTTAAAGATCCAAGTATATTTGAGGAAATGGCAGAAATAAAAGATTTATGTTTTAAATATAATCAAGTGATACCAAGTAACAAAGAAGCACGAAATGAAATATTAGAAGAAATTTTACAGAATAAAACAGAAAATGTAAATATATGGTCACCTTTTCAGTGTTTTCATGGTAAGAATATTAGATTAGGTAAAAACTTTTTTGCAAATCATAATTTAATAGTTATAGATATGTGTGAAGTGGTAATAGGTGATAATGTTATGTTTGGACCAAATGTAAC
This sequence comes from Sebaldella sp., assembly GCA_018058425.1. Taxonomy (GTDB): domain Bacteria; phylum Fusobacteriota; class Fusobacteriia; order Fusobacteriales; family Leptotrichiaceae; genus Sebaldella. Next base: position 10,002 of record JAGOZX010000089.1, on the reverse strand, counting down.
AATAGTAACAGCCAATCATCCTAAGAGTCCTAAGGAAAGAGAAGAGAACTTAGAATTTGGAGCAAAAGTAGTTATAGAGAATAATGTTTGGCTAGCAGCTGGTGTTACAGTATGTCCAGGGGTAACAATAGGAGAAAACTCTATAATTGGAGCAGGAAGTGTAGTGACAAAGAGTATACCTAAAAATGTAGTTGCTTATGGAGTGCCTTGTAAGGTGATAGAGAAGATTGAGGGGAAGTAAGATTCAAAAAAAGTTAGGAGATATAAATGAGTAAAATGAAAATAGAAGACTTAGAAAAAATATTAAAAGAATACGGTATTGAGAATAAATTTGATGATTTTTTATTTGGTTATCAATTGTCTAATTTAATAGCTTTTTCTCCATTAGCAGGTTTTAACACAAAGATGTTTATATTTGGAATTTCAAAAAATAGTATTGTGTTATTTCCCATGTCTGTTTCTGGAAGTTTAATAAATCAAAAACCTGTGGTCTTAGACATTGCAAAAGATATATTAAGAGTAGAGTTCAAAAAAGGAATTTTAAGCCATACTCTTATTATAGTAACAAAAGAAGAGAAAAATATAAAATACAAAATTAGTCGTCATATTTTTCCATATCCATGGCATAATACTAGTGTTAAAAAATTATATAATAGCGTAAAAGTCTGATTATAATATAAAAATAATTTTTATTCACATTAATTACACATAGATGATGTATCATGTAAAAAAAGGAGAGTATACATCATGAGAAAAATAATTTTAATATTAACTGTATTAATGTTAGTAAGCTGTACTGTGAATCAAAAAGAAAAAAATACAGAAGTCAGCAGCTTAAATGGTAAAACAAAAAATTATATATGCTCTATGAATGAAAATTTTATAGTTGAATATAGCTCCAATGGAGAAGAAGCAAAGCTTTTTGATGGAGCAAATAATACATATGAGTTAAAAAGTGCCTTATCAGTAATGGAAGAAAAGTATTATAAAAATAATGAAGATGTTTCAATACATGAAACTAATGGATCTTTAGCAGTGGAAATAGCTAAAGATAAGATAATAAAATGTGAAGAGCTTAATAATTTATAAATAAGCTGCTTTGTGGAAGAAACTTAGAATATAAGTATACATATTATGAACAAGACTAATTGCTTAGTCTTGTTTTTTAGTGTTTAAAATTTTGTGATTCAAAATAATTGGGATATAAGAGAGGAATAATAAAAAAAATATAATTATTATATTTTTTTAAAATAAATATAAGTTATAAAAAAATTAATCCTTTGAAATAATGCATTATTTAGATAGCGATAAACAACAATAATAATCATTAATTCCATATTTTAATGATGAAAATCATATTATTTCAAAAAAAATAAGAATACATATTTATAATAATAATAAATAATAATAAACTTGACAAAACAATAAAAAGTGGTATCATTGAGTATATATTTTAAAATGATAGAGAGGTGGAAGATATTAATGGGAACATTAATCAATGAAAGACTCATAAAACTGGACTTAGAAGCAGCAAATAAAGATGAGGCTATAGAAAGTTTAGCTAATATGATTCATGAAGAAAAGAAATTAAATTGTATATGGAAAAAAGATGGGTTAGATGGGTGTCAAAATTGTAATACATGCTCTAGAACTGGTTTCTTAGATGCCTTAAAGGAGAGGGAGAATTCATTTCCAACTGCAGTTGGATTTTCTTATGCAATACCGCACGGAAAATGTGGTTCTGTAGAAGATGCTGCAATTGCATTTGCAAGATTGAAAAACGAAGTAAAATGGGGAGAAGATGGGGATGAAGATGAATATGTCAAATATGTTTTTATGATAGGTGTATCTGATAAGGATGCAGGTAATGAACATATGAGAATACTGATAAAATTATCTACATCAATATTAGATGATGATTTTAGAGAAAAGCTTTCAAAAATATCTACAGAAAAAGAAGCCTTAGACATCATAAGTGAATATTCTGAAAATTTAAATTAATTTTAATAAGGAGAGTTAATAATGAATGATTTGAAAAATATTTTAAGAGAGACTAGACAGCATCTTATGACTGGTGTATCGTATATGATACCATTTGTAATTGCTGGAGGAATACTATTATCACTATCTGTGGCATTAGGTGGAGAGGGAAGTGTACCTAAAGGAAAAATTTTAAAAGATATTTTTGATATTGGAGTAGCTGGATTTGAGCTAATGGTACCAATATTAGCAGCATATATCGCATTTTCAATTTCAGGAAGAGCAGCATTAGCCCCAGCAGCAATAGCTGGGCTAGTAGGAAGTAGAATTGGAGCAGGGTTTTTAGGAGCACTTTTTGCAGGATTAATAGGTGGAATAATTGTATTTTATTTAAAGAAAATAAAAGTTCCTGCTATTTTCAGATCAATAATGCCAATTTTTGTAATACCTATTATTGGAACCTTTCTTACAGCAGGAATAATGACATGGGTAATAGGAAGACCAATAGCTGGACTTACAGTAGCACTAACAACTTGGCTTCAAAGTATGAGTGGAGCAAATATTGTGCTGTTAGGAAGTATTCTTGGTATGATGATAGCCTTTGATATGGGTGGCCCTGTGAATAAAGTAGCATACTCATTTATGATTTTATCAGTATCGGAAAAAGTATATACAATACCTGCTATGATAGGAGTAGCTATCTGTATTCCACCAATTGGTATAGGAATCTCTACTCTATTATTTTCAAAAAAGTATAATAGTGAAGAAAAAGAAACTGGAAGAGCAGCTATTATGATGGGTCTAGTGGGAGTATCTGAGGGAGCAATACCTTTTGCTGCAGCAAATCCTTTAAGAGTAATTCCATGTCTTATGCTAGGTTCTGCTGTCGGATCTGTAACAGCAGGAATATTAGGAGCTCAGCTAAAATCAGCATGGGGAGGACTAATTGTCTTACCAGCAGTAGAGAATAAACTAGCTTATATTATAGCAATAGCTGTTGGTTCATTGGTAACAGCAGTAGCATTACCTTTAGCTAAAAAGATTGGAAATAAGAATAAAACAGTAGATAATGAAGATACATCTGATATAGAATTAGAAATAGAATTTTAGAATATGGAGGAATAATATGAAAATTTTAGCAGTAACATCTTGTCCGTCGGGAGTAGCTCATACTTATATGGCAGCAGCGGCAATAAAAAAGGCAGCTTTAGCAAAAGGACATGAAATAAAAGTAGAAACACAGGGTTCGATAGGAATAGAAAATGAGATTACAATGGAAGATGTAAAAGATGCTGATATAATAATTTTAACTAAGGATGTATCACTTAGTAACACAGAAAGATTTACAGGTAAACCAATAGTAAAAGTTCCTATAACAGATGTAGTAAAAAAATCAGACAAAATCATAATAAAAATAGAAGAGGCTTTTAAAAATAGATAAAGAAGAATAGGAAAGAATAAAAAGACTGAATTAGAAATGTAGTTTTCTTTTAATTCAGTCTTTATAATATTATTAGATTGTTTAGATTATATTTAATCCTTTTTTCTTTATAGAAGTTTTTATATCTTTTGGTATATCATCACTTATAATACCGTCAAATTCATCAATATTAGAATAAATAAAATTTCCATCTTGAAACGTTTTTTGTCTTTCAGTGATCAGATAACGTTTTTTAGCAGAATTAATAATAGCCTCTTTTGTAAGACCATCTTCAGAGTCGAATGTAGTCAAAGAACCAGAAACTGTATCAATTCCAACCACGCCAATAAAAGCTTTATCAGATTTATATTTTTTTATTTGATCTATAGAAACTGAACCTACAAATCCATCTAATTCCTTATTTAAAGTACCACCAATGCCAATTAACTTTATATTGTTAGAATGGTAAAGCAGATGCATAACGTCAATCATATTTGTGATAACAGTGATGCTGATATCTTTTTTTAAAATTTCGTCAGCTAAAAAATAATTTATTGATGTAATATCAAGAAAGATTGTTTCATTTGGATTAATAAGGGTCACAGCTTTTTTAGCTATTTTTTTCTTTTCTTCTATATTTGAGGAAAGTCTGCTCCAAACAGATAAATTTTTTGCAATAGCTCTTTTAGGCACAGCACCTCCATATGTTCTTTCTAATAAACCTTGATCTTCCAGTTTTTGTAGATCTTTTCTTATGAGATCTTTTGATACATTAAACTGTCGACTTAGTGCGTTAACTTCAATTTTTCCGTTTTCATTAAGAAGTTTTAGTATGATGTCTAATCTTTCTTTTACAAACATAGTACCTCCTATAAAGTCATTTATTAGATTATAGCTTAAATACAAACAAAAATCAAAGACAATAGTAAAAAAGAAAAAACAATAATAAACTTGACAAAACAATAAAAAAATTGTATCATAAATTTGAAATCTATTTGGAGGTAAACGTATGAATAAAAGAATTGAACTTTTGAAAAAAGATTTATTTAAAAATAAAAGAGAAGTATCAATAGAGAGGGCGCTACTTTATACAGAAAGCTTTAAACTTACAGATGGTGAACCTCAAATTATTAGAAGAGCTAAGGCAACAAAGAATATCTTAGATAAAGTAATAATTAGTATAAGAGAAAATGAAATAATAGCAGGAAATAGAACTGTGAAACCTAGAGCTGGGATAATATCACCAGAAATGGATCCATATTGGATATTAGAAGAAATAGACACGATCCATGATAGATCACAAGATAAATTTATATTTACAGAAGAAGACAAAGTGACTTATAGAGAAAAATTATTTCCATACTGGATGGGGAAATCTATGAAAGATTCTATAGTGGCTACTATAGATGATGAAATAAAAGAGAGTGTAAATGAAAAGATAGTGAATCTAAATCAGACAGATAAAGGTCAAGGGCATATAATTCCCGGATTTGATATGATTTTAGATAAGGGACTTGGTTATTTAATAGAAAAAGTAAATGAAAAAGCCGAAAAGAATGATTTTTATAAGGCTGCAAAAATTACTTTAGAAGCAGCCAGTAATCATATTTTGAGATACGCAAATTTAGCTGATGAGCTTTTAGAAACTGAAAAAGATGAAGTAAGAAGGAAAGATTTAGAAAGAATATCAGTAATTTCTAGAAAGATATCTTATGAAAAACCGGAAAGTTTTTTAGAAGCACTGCAATTACTTTGGTATATGTGTGTTATTTTGCAGCATGAATCAAATGCAAGCTCAATTTCATTGGGGAGAATAGATCAATATTTTAATAAGTTTTATGAAAATGATATAAAAAAGGGTGTTCCACAAAAAGAACTAAAAGAATTTTTAGAAGCATTTTATATAAAGACAAATGATATAGTAATGATAAGAAGTAGTCATAGTGCTAAGTTTTTTGCTGGCTTTCCAGTTGGGTACACAGCATTATTAGGTGGTTTAACTAAAGAAGGAAGGTCAGCTGTAAATGAATTGTCTTATCTATGCTTAGAAGCATATAAGGATATTCAATTACCACAGCCAAACTTAGGTGTTAGAGTAAATGAATTAGAACCAAGAAAATTTATGATGAAAACTTGTGAAGTTATTAGAATGGGTACAGGAATACCACAAATATTTAATGATGAAGTTATTATACCATCATTTTTAAGTAGAGGTGTGGAATTAGAAGATGCAAGAAACTATTCTGTGGTTGGCTGTGTGGAGTTATCAATACCCGGTAAGACTTATGGGTTACATGATATTGCAATGCTAAATATACTGAAAATAATGGAGAAAGTTTTATTAGAAAATAAAACTAATAAAAATATTACATTTGATGAAATATTAGAAGGTATTGGAGAAAATATAAAAAAGTATGTTAAGTTAATGGCTAAAGGAAGTAATATAGTTGACGAAGGTCATAAGATATATGCTCCAGTTCCACTATTATCTGTAACAATTGATAATTGTCTGGAAAATGGTCTGGATATTACTGAAGGAGGAGCAAAATATAATTTTTCAGGAGTTCAAGGTATAGGTATGCCAAATTTATCAGACTCATTATATGCAATAAAAAAGTTTGTTTTTGAAGAAAAAAGATATTCATTTGAGGAATTAATAGATGTAATGGAAAAAAATTACGATACTTCAATTGGAGAGGAAATAAAATTAAGACTTATAAATGATGATGATAAGTATGGAAATGACTTAGAAGATGTAGATAAATTAAGCTCAGATATATTAAGACTTTATTGTAAAGAGGTGGAAAAGTACAGCAATCCTAGAGGAGGAATATTTATTCCAGGATCTTACACAGTTTCAGCACATATTCCTTTAGGGGAAGTAGTAGGAGCAACACCGGATGGAAGAATGGCGGGAGAACAGCTAGCAGATGGAGGATTGTCTCCTATGTTTGGAAGAGATAAATTAGGCCCTACAGCTGTGCTAAAAAGTGTAAGTAAGCTGGATAACTACCTGTTAACAAATGGAAGCTTATTAAATGTTAAGTTAAGCCCCGGTCCGCTTCAATCAGAACAAGGCTTAGAAAATTTTGTCAATTATCTATATGCATATATGAAATTAAAAATTCAACATATACAGTTTAATGTAGTTGGACGTGATACTTTAAAAGAAGCACAAATGAATCCAGATAAATATGAAAATTTAGTAGTTAGAGTAGCAGGATATAGTGCATTTTTCGTAGAATTAAATGAAAAAATACAAAATGATATTATAAATAGAACAGAACATACATTTTAGGAGAAATTATGAGTAATAAAGGTTTGGTTTTCAATATTCAAAGGTATTCTTTAAATGATGGGAATGGTATAAGAACTATGGTTTTTTTAAAAGGATGTAGTTTGAGATGTCCTTGGTGTTCTAACCCTGAATCACAGAGTGAAAAAATAGAAGTAATGATGAGTAAGGCAAAGGCAAAGAAGTATAAAAATATAACAGGAACGAATGAATTCTCTACTGAAACTATTGGAAAGTGGTACAGTGTTGATGAGCTTATAAATGAAGTTTTGAAAGATGAAATATTTTTTAACACTTCTGGTGGTGGGATCACCCTTTCTGGTGGAGAAATACTAAATCAAGCAGAATTTTCTATGGAATTTTTAAGAGAATTAAAAGAAAATGGTATTAATACAGCTGTGGAAACTTGCGGTTATGGTGATAATAAAAAGTTTTTAGAGATATTACAATATACAGATACTGTATTATTTGATTTGAAAATTATGGATAATGAAAAATCAAAGGCAATAATATTAGGTGAAGTTGATAATATATTAGAAAATTTTAAAATAGCATCTAAAAATAATAATGTGATAGTAAGGTTTCCTTTTATCCCTGGTTATACAGGAGATATAGATAATATCAAAATGATTATTAATATCATGAAAGAAAATAAAGTAAAAAATATAGATATTTTACCTTATCATAATTATGGAAGTAAAAAATATGAGAATTTAAATAGAAAGTATCTTTTAGAGGATTTGGAGATACCAAGTGAAGAGGAAGTAAATAAAATCAGAGAAATATTTGAAAAAGAGGGATTAATTGTAAATATAGGCGGATAAAAATAAAAATATGTGGAGGAAAAAATGGAATATTTATTAGATACAGCAGATTTAAGTGAGATAAAGGAAATTAATGATTTGTTTCCAATAGTAGGAGTTACTACAAATCCAACAATAATAGCAAATGAAAATGGGGATTATAAGACTATTATAAATAATATATTAGAAGTAATTGGAACTGAAAAAATGCTTCATGTACAAGTTTTAGGATCAAAGGCTGATATTATAATTAAAGAAGCTAAGCTTTTAAAAGCAACATTTAAAGGGAATTTATTTATAAAAATACCAGTAACAGGAGAAGGTTTAAAAGCTATAAGAGAATTAAAAAAGGAAGGTTTTAATATAACAGCAACTGGGATATTAACTTCACAACAAATAGTAATGGCATCAGAAGCAGGGGCAGATTATATGGCTCCATATGTAAATAGAGCGGATAATATAGGTGGAGATGGAGTAAGAGTTGTAGAGGAAGCTTATAAGATATTAAGTAGAAATAAAAATAATAAATCAAAGATTTTAGGTGCTTCTTTTAAAAATGTAAAACAAGTGCATGATTCTATATTAGCTGGAGCAGAGTCAGTTACAGTGGGTACAGAAGTTCTAAAACAGATGATCTATCACCCTTATACTGACTGGAGTATAGATAAGTTCGAAAGTGATTGGAAAAAGGTTTATGGGGCGAATAAGACGCTTTTAGAGATATTATAGAATATTAGGGATTATGAAATAAGCACATCTTTATAATTAGATAAAACTAGTTATGGAGGTGTATTTTTATTTTTATATAATTTCTACTATAGAATCCCTACCAAATCAGAAAACACTCCCAATTTGTCATCCTGAGGAGCGGAGCTTTGTTACGATCTATAATGTTGCTAACCTTTTATGGAATAATTGCATTTGAAAAGCTCACGCCACCTTTTATTTTTGAGCAATTTTCGTTATAGATTGTCACGTCGCTCCGCTCCTCACAATGACAGGATGGTGAGCTTTGCTTCTTAGTGGTGCTGTAGTTTTAGTAAGAATTCAAGTAAGAGTTCTAGCTAGGGTTCAAATAAGTGTCATACTTCTATTGTAATTTCATTTATTGTGATTTTATTATAATTTTATGTTTATTGTTATAATTTTTCATTTACAGAATTTCTACTATTGAATTCCTGCCAAGTCAGAAAATCCCCACAATCTGTCATCCTGAGGAGCGGAGCGACGTGAGGATCTAATAACGTTGCTGACCCCTTAAGGAATAATAGCATTTGAAAAGTTCATGCCACCTTTTATTTTTGAGCAATTCTCGTTATAGATTGTCACGTCGCTCCGCTTCTCACAATGACAGGGTGGTGGGCTTTATTTTTTAGTGGTACTGTAGTTTTAGTAAAAATTCAAAAGAGTTCAAATAAGTATTGTAATTTTATGGATTTAAAACTTGTAAAGTAAGAAAATCCTCACAATGACAAAATGAAGGGCTTTATTTCTTAAAAGGATACATTGCTTGTAATTTATAATTATGCTATATTTATAGTATTAAGAAGAACCACAAGTGATAAAATTATATTTAGGTAGAAGTAAAGGAGGAAGAGAAATGATTACAGATAAACAGAGAGCTCTAGCTGAAAGATTTAAGAATATGCATAAAGAAAATAAGATGTTTTTACTGCCTAATGCATGGGATGCAGGAAGTGCTTATATATTTGAAAAAGAAGGATTTAAAGCTATAGGGACATCAAGTGCTGGAATTGCATATTCTCTTGGATATCCTGATGGTGAGGATATTTCTTTCGATGATTTGCTTCTTTGTGTAAAACAAATAGTTAGAAGGATAGACATACCATTATCAGTGGACTTTGAACATGGTTATGGAGATACAATAGAACAAATAAAAACTAATGCTTACAAGCTTTTATCTAATGGAGTAGTAGGCTTTAACATAGAAGATGGAAGACCAGACGGTACATTAGATGAACTTGAATTTATAACAAAAAAAATAAAAGCCCTTGTTGAATTAAAAAAAGAATTGAAGCTTGATTTTACTATTAATGCTAGAACCTGTACTTATTGGTTAAATGTTGCTGATGAGGAAACAAAATTTAAAATTGCAGTAGAACGGGGAAACTCTTTTAAAGAAGCTGGTGCTGACTGCGTTTTTATTCCAGGAGCCGTTAGTAAAAGTATTGTAAAAGAACTTGTAGAAAAGATAAATTCTCCTATTAATATTATTCTGAATCCAGAATTTTATAATTTTAAGGAGTTAGAAAGTATAGGAGTAAGACGTTTGAGTTTAGGTTCAGGCCCTGTTCGTTCCGTTTTTAATCATCTAATTAATTTAGCTTCAAATCTTCAAAAAGGGAATGTAGAAGAAATGCTGCAAAATCCATTTACTTATAATAAAGCTAATGTCTATTTTGATAAAGAAAAAATTTGAATTATGCATTTTTTATTTAAATTATAATTTTATAAATTTTATTTAATTATACACTGCAAATGAT
>JAGOZX010000147.1 GCA_018058425.1 Sebaldella sp. | reverse complement strand
AAATATAACAATAGGAAGTATGGCCTTAAATGGAGAAGATAAGTTTGGAACAAATAAGGATAACTTTCAATATTATAAAGGAACACAATATGCAGGATCAGAAGTATCAGGAACAGATAGTGTAATTTTAAACGCTAATAAAGATATAAACGTAAAAGGAAGCATGATAGCTTCTGATGGAACAGTACAATTAACAGCAGAAAATATAAATATAGTAAATGAGAAAGAAACAAGACAACTAGATTCAAAATCAAAAGTAAAAAGAAGTTTATCAAGTACAGAATCAGAAATGAAGAGTTATCAAGAAGGAGCAGTAGGCTCTACAATAGTAGGAAATAATGTAATACTTGATGCAACAAATGATATAAATATAAAGGCATCAAATGTAATAGCTATAAAAGATGGAATAGAAAATACAGGTGGAAATATAATAGCTACAGCAGGAAACAATATAAATATTTTAGCAGAAACATTAGATAATAGTTATTATTCAAAAGTAAAAAGTAGTGGATTTAGTACAGACTTCTCAAGTGGAGGAGGAGGTCTATCAGCAGGAGTAAGCTACAATAAGAATAGTCTAGAGCAAACAAGCAATGGAACAACAGTAGCAGTATCAACATTAATGTCAGAAGGAAGTACATTACTAGATGCAGGAAATAAAATAAGAACAGAAGCAATGCAGGCTAATATAGGTGAAGATCTAATAATAAAGGGTAAAAATGGAGTAGAGTTATTAGATGCAAAAGAGACTTATGAAGAAAAGACTAAAGAAAAGAGCAGCAGTATAGGAGTAAATGTAAATGTAGGATTTACACCAGCTCAAATGGTAAGTACAATAAATGATATAAGTAATAATCTAAAAGATTATGGTTTTGATAATACATCACAAAGTATAAATACAATAGGAAATGGAATACAAGATTTAAGAAATATAACAGCATTAACAGGGAATTTATATGATGGAATAGATGCGGGAAGTAGATATTTAAATGGAGCAAACGGATTAAATGATGCTGTTTTAGGTGGAGAAGGTCAAAGAGCATTAAGTAATCTAGTATCAGCAGATGTATCGTTAAGTTACAATAAGAGTAGTTTTGAGTCAAATACAAGTGGAACAACATCAGTAGCAGGGGTTATTAATGTTGGTGGAAATATGATTGTCCAATCTGAAGGAGATGTAAAATTTGTAAATCAGAAAATTACAGTTGGAGAAAACATAATAATAGATGCAAAAAATTTCGAAGCACTTGCAGGAGAAAATACATATAAGAATGATACAAAATCGAAATCATCAGGTGGAAGTGTAGGATATGATATAGTTAATCAAAATATGACAGGCGGTTTAAATGTATCAGGTGGAAATTCAAATACAACATCAAAAACTTATGATAATACAACAATAAGCGCAGGAGGAATATTCCAGCTAACAACAACAGAAGATGCAACTTTCAAAGGAGCTAATGTAATAGCTGATAAAATAAACTTTGATATTGGTAAGAATTTAAATATAATCTCATTACAAGATGAGTATAAATCAGATGGTAAGAGCTACGGAGTGGGAATAGATGTATCAGGAGAAATACCAGGAACAAAAAAAGAAACAGGAGTTCCAATACCTTCATTTAGTGGAAGCTATAGTACAAATAGTGAAGATAGTAAATGGGTAAATAATCAAACAAGTATAATAGCAGAAAATGGTGGGAATGTAAAAGTAGGAGAAACATTAACAAATATCGGAGCTATTATAGGAAGTTTAAGTGAAGACAATAAATTAAGTATAGATGCAAATAAAGTTGTAATTGAGAACTTAAAAGATTATAATAAAGGAGAAAATAAAGGAGCAGGAATAAGTGGAATAAGTCCTGAAACTTTAGTACCTCAAACAAGTATTCAATATGGAAGCCATGACAAAGAACAAAATACAAATGCAACATTTGTGAATACAGAGATAACAGAAAATGGAGTAAAATTAGACTTAGAAAAATTAGGAATAAATACAGATATTAATAAGGCTCAAGTAATAACAAAAGATGAAGTAGTAGAGCAAATAGATACAGTCCTTCATACAGATATGGGAAATCAGAAGGTAAGAGATCAGTTTGTAGAAGATATATTTAAAACAGGAGCTTTAATTCCAGAAATAGCACAAGGAATAAAAGAGGGAATAAATAATCCAGGAGAAACAGTATTAGGTCAAATATCAAGTAATATGAGTGAAAGATCAGATGAGATAAAAGCTTTCATAGACGGAAGAGATAAGAAATTAGACAAAGAGTTAGAGAAATTTAAGAATGAAGATGGCAAAATATCACCTGATGATGAAAAGGTTCAAAAAGCAATATCAGATAGTTTGAAAAAAACTTTAGAGGAATTTGGCAAAGGGGATTATGAAATAGTTTATGCTGTAGGAAATTCTAATTATCCAATGTCAATAGATGATAAAAATGGAATACTGTATGTAAATGTTAATGGAGATGGATTTGGAAATCCTGAAGAAATGAGAAAAAATGCTCAACACGAGGGTGGTCATGGAACATATAAAGATAGGGAAATAGATGAAACAGCCGCAGAAAAATTAGGAAATAAGGATAAAGTTTTAATACCATCAAATGCGGTAATAGATGCTGGTGTTATAGATAAATTAAAAGAAGGAACTGAAGCTTATAATATCGCCAGAGAAAATGGAGATGTTAGAGATAAAGGAATGTCAAAAAGTAATCCTTATTATAAAGCAGCTGAATCAACGTTAAATAGTAAAGATTGGTGTAATGGAAAAATTGAATGTTTAGGAAACTTATATAAATTTTCTGTTACTGATGCGGAGAATCAAAATACCGCTGAAGTTGGGAATAAAACCATAGGGAAAATAGTTGAATCAGCATTTTTAGGAATTGTTTTTCCTGCAGCACCTACAACAAAAATAATTGTATCAGGAGCAAAAATTTTTATAGATTTTAAAAGCATTCCTGTTGAATCAATTGAAAATTATAAGAAAGACATATATTTAACAGCAGTTGCTGCAATTGAAAGAGAAAGATCTAATTTTGCTGAAACTTTAGCAAAAACTGAACGAAATGAGATATTATTTTTTATATCAGAAGGAATTAATTCAAATAATGTAAAACAGTATCAAGAAACAAAAAAAGCAAGAGGAGAAAGAGTTCCAACAACAAAAGAGATTGAAAATAGGGTTTGGAGGTATCAACAATATACTAACTCAAAAAATCCAGATTATTATGTACAACCCCGTAGTCTTGATAAAGTTAATTTGACAGGTAAATAAAAAAAATGATGTAATAAAGGGGAGATTAATTAAATGAGAATTCTTTTACTAATTATAGTGTCCTATCTTTTAAGTATGTTTTTTAGTTTTTCATTAACTTTTTTAATAATGGTTTTATTTTTAAGTATACTTTTAATTTATGATGTTATAAAATATAGATCTTTAAAAGATGAAAAATTTAAAAAAGAAAGAAAAAAATTAATTATAGCAAGTTTAATTGTAATAGTAATGTTTTTATATGGATTTTTTAGAGAAAAAGCAAAAGAAGATTTTCAAGAAAAATCTGGAATTAATAAGGAAATTGAAAATTTTTTGAAAAATTAACTTATTAATTAATAGGTGTTAGTGTTAGGTCAAGAATCATTTTTTCATAAATATGTTTGGAAATTGGGGTATTTTTTTTCAAAATATTTAAGGACAGATTATTTTGTTGCCCCAAGATCGTTAGAGGTGATTGTGAAATGATAAGTTACAGACATTTATTATACTTACTATGTTTTATTCCGTTGTATCTTCCGGGAAAAGAAATAATTTATTCAGCATTAATTGGAATAATAATATCATTAGTTTTTTTAATAATTGATTTAATCAATTATAAAAAAGGTAAGACCAAAGAAAAAGGAATAACTTCATTATTATTTTGTGATATTTTTGGAGCTTGAATTATACTATTAAGTGCACCACCCGAAAATAAAAAAACTCATATTTAAGAAAAAACCTAGTATAATAGTGGCTACGACACCAAACTATTGAAAGGAAAGCTTAAATATGAGTTATAAACATT
>JAGOZX010000088.1 GCA_018058425.1 Sebaldella sp. | reverse complement strand
AAAAACCATAAATAAAAAAAATATATAACTACAAAAAATATCAAAAATAATAATAAATCATTAAAAAAATTCTGTTTATCTTCGTTCTATGTAAATTTAAAAATTTAATTATAATTTACCTTATAACATATCATAGTACTTACTTATATTTATTTTTCTACTCTAGTTAGTTTGATTAAAAGTATTTAGTCAAGACTTTAATGAATTTTTTTGGAATATGAACATTAAAATTAGAAAATCTAAAAGTAGAATAATATATATTTGTCAAAAATTTTCAGAAATATAAAAAAGAGATAGTATATTTATTTAAATGTAGTAACAATATTGAATCTATGAGTAAATATAATAAGCTATAAGAAATAAGAAAGAGCCCGATAACTTTTAAAATAATATAAATGAAATTGCAGAAAGCATTAAGTCTTTTTCAAACTATACTAATTAAAAGAAAAACTTTTAATACAAAAAAAGGACAAAAAATATTCTTTCATTTTTTGTCCTCTAAAATATATAATTTTTCTAAAATAAATCACTATCAGATAATTTTGCATCTTTTTCATGAAAGAATTCTAATAATTTTTCAACTGTTAGATTTTTCTTTTCTTCCCCTTTAAGATCCAGCATTATATCTCCATCATGAATCATAATTAATCTGCTTCCATATTCTATTGCATCTTGTAAATTATGAGTTATCATAAGAGTTGTTATATTATTTTTTTCTACTAATTCTTTTGTTTTATCTAATATAATCTTTGATGTCTTAGGATCTAATGCCGCTGTGTGTTCATCCAATAAAAGTACATCTGGATGATTTATAGTAGACATTATCAATGATAAACACTGTCTTTGACCACCTGATAAAAGTCCTACTTTAGTATCGAGCTGATTTTCTAATCCCAAATCTAGTGTTGCTAATATATTTCTATATAACTTTATGTTCTTTTTATCCAGTCCAAGTGTAAGATTAAAACTTTTCCCTTTATTCTTAGCCATAGATAAGTTTTCTAATACAGTCATAGATGGCGATGTTCCTTGTGATGGATTTTGGTATACTTGCGAAATCCATCTAGCTCTTTTATGTCTACTTATTTTTGTAATATCCTTATCACCTAATATAACATGCCCCAAATCAGGAATGATATTTCCATTAATTACATTTAATAGAGTAGATTTTCCAGCACCATTACTCCCTATAATAGAAACAAAGTCTCCTTCTTCAGCATTAAAATTAATTCCTCTGAATACTTCTTTTTTTGTACCTAAATCACTTATAAAGGTTTTATATACTTTTTTTAATTCTACCATTATTCCAACCCACTTGTTTTCAATGTCATTTTTATTTTTCTACCTGAAAATGCTAAAATCAAAACTACTATTAATGCTGTTATTAGTTTTAAATCTGTTGTTCTTATTTCAAGCATTTTAATTGTGCTGTCTGGAAGGTTTAAAGCCTTGTATAAAGCTTTGAACCAGTCATTTGATCTAAGTGCTACATATATGATAAATTGATATAATAAGGCCCCTATTACTACAATTGAAGGATTATTTATAAATTTATCTTTTCTCAAAATTCCCTGCCCTATTATTATAGAAGCAAGTCCTATTACTATAGTTCCTATTCCCATTTGTAAATCTGCAAATTTTAAATACTGTCCATAAAGTGCTCCTGATAATGCAACAAAGCCATTTGAAAGCATTAAACCAAATATTTTCATATTTTTTTCATTAACACCTAGTCCTACTACTAAGTCTTCATTATCACCAATAGCTCTTAATGCAAAACCAAATTTTGTATTTAATAAATAATCTAAACTTACTTTTATAATAAATACAATATTTACTATTATAATTAAAGTAACATTTTTATTCAGTACTGTGTATGTCATAAGTCCTGCAAATAATACTATGTATATTATAACACTTATAATAAAAGATTTTTTATCTTTTAAAATATAATCACACGTAAATTTAGCTAGTAAACAAATAACTAATACAATTACTAATATATATAATTTGTCATATTTAAATAAATTAAATATAGTTTTTTCACCAGGAATATATACATTTGCTTTCCCAACTACTCTTGAATTTATACTATATAAAGCTGACATTGTAAGTATTCCAGATAAAAGATTTGTTATTCCTAGTCTAACGTGCATTACACCTGTAGCAAAACCTGCCAAACATCCTGCTAAAAATGCTATAAACATTCCAAGTACAGGATTCACATCTTTTAAAACCATTGATGCTAATACAAACGCTCCCAATGGAAATGTTCCATCTACTGAAAGATCTGGAAAATCCAAAATTTTATATGTTAAGTAAACACCCATTACCATTATTGCCAATATTAGTCCTTGTTCAAAAACAGTTGTTAATCCTGTAAAAAAATTTAAAATTCCTTCCATTACTATTTACTCCCATCCTACTGTAATACTTTATTTCTGATCTATGAACTTTACTTGTGCTTTTAAAGATTCAGGTATAGTTAAACCTATAGCTTCTAAGCTTTTTTTATTAAAAACTAAATTTGTTGGTTTTAATGTTACATATTTTAATTCTGATGGTTTTTTACCATCTTTTAAAATTTGTATTGCCAACTTCCCTGCTTCTTTTCCTAAGTCATAAAAATCTATTCCTTTTGTATATAAAGCTCCAGTTGCCACTGACCCTTCATCTGTAGCAATTACTATTTTTTTTGCAGCATTGGCTCTTTCTACCACTGCTGGCATATTAGAAACTACTAAGTTATCTGTAGGTATGTATAGAGCATCTACTTTAGGTAATAAATTACTTAATGCTTGTGTTATTTCACTTGCTGATGTAACACTTTGCTCTACTACTTCTATGCCTTTCTCTGCTGCTACTTTCTTTATTGCCTCTACTTGAGTTATAGAATTTTGCTCAGATGAACTAAATAAAATTCCTATTGTTTTTGCATTTGGATTTAACTCTTTTAATATATCAAGCTGCTCTCCCACATTATCCACTCTATCACTACTTCCAGTAACATTTTCTTTAAGAAGTCCTGCTGATTGTGGATCTGTTACTGCTGAGAATACAACTGGTATAGTTGAAGTTGCATTTACCACTGCTTGAGTAGTAGGTGTTGCTATTGAAAATATTAAATCAACTTTATCAGTAACAAATTTATTTGCTATAACATTTGCAGTTGGAATTTCTCCTTGTGCATTTTGCTCATCAAACTCTACTTTTAGGCCCGCCTCTTTGAAAGCATCTTCAAACCCTTGTCTTGTACTGTCTAATACAGGATGAGACACTATTTGAGTTATTCCTATTTTATATGTTTTCTCTCCATTTGATTCACTAGTTGTAGACTTTTCTTCAGTTTTTTTACCACATGAAACTACAAATAATAACATTAATAATAAATATCCTATTTTTTTCATGGAACCTCCCTAAATTTTCCCATAGTGACTTTTTTATTTCTTATTTAACCACTATTTTTAATATTTTATTTTTCCTTTGTTTCTATTATTTTTGCCTTACTCATTATATCATCAGGTAATTTTATTCCTAACTTATCCATAGTAGCTTTATTAATTGCTATTTCCACAGTTTCAGAAGTCATATAAGGTAATTCAGATGGTTTTTTTCCATCTCTTAAAATTTGGATTGCTAACTTTCCAGCTTCTTTACCTAATATATAATAATCTATACCCTTTGTAATAAATATTCCATTTTCTAACATCCCTGATTCTGCTCCAAAAGTTATTTTTTTAGCTGCATTTGCTTTTTCTGCTATTAATGCTGAACTAGAAGATATTAAGTTATCTGTAGGCAGATATATTACATCTACTTGAGAAATTATCTTATCTAGTGTTTGTGGTAACTCGTTTGCTGAACTTATTCCTTGGTCTACTATTTCAAAATTATATTTACCAGCTATTTCTTTTAGCTCTTTTAACTGTACAACAGAATTTTCTTCTGAAGAATTATATAAAAATCCTATTTTTTTAGAATCCTTAGATATTTCTCTTAATAATGCAATTTGTTGTTCTATATTAACTTTATCACTTGTACCAGTTATATTTGGTTTTACTAATCCTGCAGCATTTGGATCTGTCACTGCTGAAAATAAAATTGGTATACTACTGGTAGCACTTGATGCAGCTTGTGCTGTTGGTGTTGCTATTGCAAATATTAAGTCTACTTTATCATTAACAAATTTATTTGCTATTATATTAGCTGTTGATACTTCACCTTGTGCATCCTGTTCATCAAACTCAGCTTTCAGTCCTGCTTCTTTAAATGCATCTTCAAATCCTTCTTTTGCTTTGTTCAATGCTTGGTGAGATACTATTTGAGTTATTCCTATTTTATATGTTTTCCCCTCAGCTTTACCTTCTGCTTTATCTCCTGTTCCTTCATCTTTCTTTCCATTACACCCTATTACCGTTAATGCCATAAGCATCATTATTAAAAACTTTTTCATATGTTTCCTCCTACTATCCTACTATTTTATTTTTGTACTTAATATAAATACTATCAAAATTTGTTAATCAAGTCAATTCCTTTTCTTCTTTAAATATAGGAATTGATCTATGAGCAATTGAGCTTATTACCTCATTAAATTGTAAAACACCCACACTTAGAAATACTGCCACGCTCAAGTGTTCGCCTTCTCTAGCTATTCCAATTTTCCCACCTACACTTAAACCATTTATATTAGTTTCAATTTGGCTTATAGCTTCTCTCATAGCTCCTATCACAGCTCCATCATGTACATGGCTATCTGTGATCAATCCATTTCTTTTAGCTGCTACTAATGCACTCTCTATAAATTTAAATCTTGCTTCTGGCATTTTTCCACCTATATCTACTGCAGCTACTTTAATATTTTTCTTTTTAAATTCTTCCATATACATTTTTTCTTCATCTCTTGACGAAATAGCCATCTTAAGTGCCACTCTACAAACTTGCACACTTTGATTATCATTAAAACCCATTTTTCCTCCTAGAACTATACTGATTCTTTAGTTAATATATTTTTTAAGAACTTTATTGCTTCTATATACCCTTCTTTTCCCATACCACTAATTTGCTTAATACACGCAGGTGCTGTTACTGATACTTTTCTAAAGTCTTCTCTGCTCTGAATATCGCTTAAGTGCACTTCTACAGTTGGAATAGATATAGATTTTATGGCATCATAAATTGCATAACTATAATGTGTAAAAGCTCCAGGATTTATTATTACTCCATCTAACTCTTCATAATAAGCCTTCTGTAAAAAATCTATAATTTCTCCTTCAAAATTAGATTGTAAAATAACAATATCTATTTTTAGCCTATTAGCTCTCTCTCCTATAAACTTTACTAAATCAGCATATGTTTCATTTCCATAGACACCTTTTTCTCTAATTCCTAAAAAATTTAAGTTAGGCCCGTTTATTATTAAAAACTTCATATTTTCACCTTATCCCATAACTCTGTTATATTCTTAATTGCCACATCTAATGAGTCATTATTTTTTACCACATAATCAGCATATTTATTATAAAGATGAAATCTTTCATCATATAATTTTTCTATATTCTTTATATCTTGTAGTAAAGGTCTATCTGAATGATCCTCTTTAGATATCTCTTCTACATCTCTATCAATAAAAATAATTACTCCATTTTTTTTTAGATTCTCAATGTTAGACTCTCTCTTTATTACACCTCCCCCTGTGGATATAATTATATTTTCTTTGTTTGCTAATTCCTTTGTGTACTTTTCTTCTAATTCTCTAAAGTGATCTTCTCCATGAAGTGAAAATATTTCTTTTATCAGTTTACCTTCCTTTTCTTCTAAATACACATCCACATCATACCAGTACATATCCAGTTTTTCAGCAAGTAATTCTGATATAGTTGTTTTTCCACTTGCAGGCATTCCTATTAATATTATATTTTTCATTGTTATTCCTTTCAAAGAGTCTAAAATACTATTGGTTAAAATAAGCATATAAACTATTATAATAATTTAATATCTCTGAATAAACATATCTTTTCATTAATTCTTTCGATTCATCATTAAAATCTTCATTCTCATCTATAAATTTAAAATTTAAGTCTCTATATTTTATCCATTCTCTTTGAGATAGTTTTATTTTATTCACTGTATTATTAAATGTTTTCTTATCTCTAGTTTCATAAAAATCATCCTTAGCATCCTTCTCCAATACACTAATGACATTCACATATACATTATTTAAATCATCATCCAAATCTTTTAAACTTCTTTTTGATAATGACGTTTCTTTTAATGCATCAAATCTATCAAAGGCAATTTTTATATCATTGTCTATGTTCTTATTTTTTCTTTCTAAATAAGTATTAAAAAAGAATATACGTGATTCTGTGTATCCTAATACTATAGTAGGCCCATAAAGTAATTCACCTTCTCTTCCAGTAATATAACGATTAAATAGAGCGTAATTATATTCTTTAATTCCATTATCTAATTTCACCCATGATCTTTGTGCATTTAATAAATTTTTCTTATCTGTTTTATTAAGAGAGTTCATTAATTTCCCATATGTCTCATTTAATATCTTATCACTATTAGCAGCTACTTTTTGCATTCCATCTCCTAATGCTAAGTTACTACCATTACCTTCATTAAACTCATAAAAAGCATCTTTAGAAAAAGTTTCCATCTTTTTCATTAGTTCTGAATTTGTATCAGAAAATACCATTAATCCCATGCTAAATAATAAAAACAACTTTTTTTTCATTCTTCCTCCTTAATTAATAACTTTCTTTATTACTTCTAACCCATTAGATCCAGATTCTCTTATATTATACCACTTACCATCAAACTTAATTTCTCTGCTTTCAGTCCATAATAGTATATTAACTTCTTGATTACCATCTGATATATGTAATGTTGCATTATTAGCTACTTTTTTGATCATAATCCCTGAATCATTTAATTCTTTATCATATTCAGCTACAGACAACATTTTTATTATTTCCTTCTTATCTTTTTCATTTTTAATAACTATTTTTTCATCTTCTGCATTTTCTACTATTATCGAAATTTTTGTTAAATCTAAATTTTGTAGAAAAGAGACATTACTTTTACCATCATTTTTCGCACATGAAAGTACAAAAGCAAACATAAGAACAAATAACACTTTTTTCATTTTACCTCTTACCTCTCTTAATTCGACTTATTTTAAATCATTTTTTATAAACTGATTATTAGTACTTGAATACTTATATCCGATACTGCCTAATCTATCTTCTAATTTTATCTTATCTATATCATAATAAGCACTTAAATCATTCAAATCACTAAATTCATCTCTTAGTTTCATATTTATAATACTTAATAAAATATTTGGTTCAGTTTTATCAATATCAAAATTCATCCCTGTCTGCTCCCTGAAATATTTGATTTAGGTTTTCTTTTTTTATCTCATATTCTTTATTATCCTTTTTAAAAAGAGTTTTCACTTTTAAAATATCATCAATTTTAGTAACTTCTTCTACAAAATCTCCATTTAATAAACTATCTATATTCTCATGATTTCCAATTAGTTCATATAATGAGTTATAAAAATTTTGTAAGTACTCTTCATCATATAGATAATAAAAATTAGTCTCAACCTTTTTTATATCATAAAAACATTCTTTATCTCTTATAAAAAATAATTTTGATCCCAACCCTATATCAATACCAAATAAAATCTTATTTTTTAATCTCACTAAATTATTTATTTTAGAAAAAACTATATCAATTAATACTTCTTCATATTTTTCTTCTTTTAGTGCAATATTCTCCCACTCAATTTCTGATAGTTCTATCCCCTCTTTTTTTAGTAACTCTTTGAACCCTAAAGTATATCCTAAAGATAAATTTTCATAAAAATATGAATTTGCATTTTTAGATAAATAAAAATACATAAACTCTGTGAAAGTCATTATAACTGTGCCTTCTATTTCTAATTCATTTTCCATAGTTTCTTTTTTATTTTTAAAAAAATTCCCCTTAACTCTTTTATACTCTTCATACTCTTTCTCATTTAAAAGACTATACATAGTATCATCTAACTCAGAATAATCATCTATACCTAAAGGACTTATCTGTAGCATCAGTTCTAAGTCATCTTGTATCTGCTCATACCTTTCTTGTGTTTCTTTTTTATTTTCTTCTTCTATTTTTTCGCTTATCTCTTTATTATTCTCATTATTAAAAATCTTTTTTAATATACTCACTCTTATTACCTCATTTCATTTTCTATTCTTTATTTTAAATCTATAAATTACTTTAATCTAACAAATAATATCATAGATAGTCTTTTTAGGGATTCTACCTTTTATTATTTCATCACAATTTATAGTTTCTATTTCAATAGTTTCCTCATCTTCACCATTTATAAAAAACACTGTATTAGTAACAATTTCCCAAGTTTTATTATCTGCAAGATATACCTTTACTTTTTCAGCTGTTATAGCTGCATTTATTTTTCTTCCTAATCCATTATGTTCAAAATCATCTATATCAGCTGACCAAAAATTTATTATTTTCTCATCTTCATTAATAACTCCTGTTTTAGCAACAAATAAATGATAAGTATCACTATTATTATTTATAATATATAGAGAATACCCTATTTTTTTCAATTCATTATCAATCAACTTTAATTTTATCATTAAAAAATCTGAAGAATAAACACACAGTACCTTATTATCTATCTTTTCTTGTAAGTCATCCAAAATTTTGAATTTTATTTCTTCTTCATTCATAAATGATAAACGTTCATTTACAAATTTTTCTATCTCTCTGTTTGTTTCTTCACCTTTCCAGTCCACTGATAAAATGTATTTTTTAGTTTGAAGATACATTAAAACTAACTCATCAAAATACGTATTAAATAAGTCTAATTCAAACTCTTCTGGTGTGTCATATGTGTGGTGCTTCAAAATCGTACTTCTTATTTCCACATTTATATTTTTTAAATTTCTAGAATTATATTCATCTATAAATTTATAAAGAGTATCACCACGATTTCCTATAATAGCTCTAAGTAATCTCTTATATTTTATTATTTCAATTTTTGTTAAAGTCACCTTGCCCATTTCTTCTTTTGAAGTTGATTTTTTCTTAAATGGATTAAACATCTGAACTCCTTTTATTCTAGGGATTAATATTATTTATATAATATTTTTCTTATATCCTGATATATTTCCTCTATTATAATATCATGTACTTTAATATTATTCCAGATCTCTTCTGATCTCACAGCCTGAACCACTAACATCATTAACCCGTTAAGTGTTTTTGTTCCTCTTAAATTATATTTTTCCATCAATGTTGTTTCCTCTGGGTTATATATCACATCTATTAGAAAATTGATATCTATAAATTCATCATCTGCTAAAGGAACATTATCAATTTCAGGAAACATTCCCACAGGAGTACAATTTATAATACCTTCTATATCTTTTAGATTCTTTATATCAACATATCTTATAAGTACATCTTTATCTCTTATTCTAAATGAATCATTTCTTTCAATAGTAGCTAAGTATACTCTGTCTGCACCCAAACTAACTAGTGTACTATAAATTGCCTTTGCAGCGCCTCCAGTACCTAATATCAAAATCCGCTTATCCTTCACATTTAGATCATTAATTTTCAATGTTTCTAAAAAACCATAATAGTCTGTATTATAACCAATTAATTTTCCATCTTTAGAAGCAATTGTATTTACTGCTCCTATTTGATTAGCCTCTTCTGATAACTCATCTAAATATTTCATTACTTCTAATTTATATGGAATAGTTACATTTAAACCTTTTAATTTTCCACTTCTTACTTTTTCTAAAAGATCCTTTATATCATCTACTTTTTTTTCATAAAGCTCATACTCACCAGATATTCCCATTTTTTTGTAAAATAATGAGTGAATTGTTGAAGAAAAACTATGTCCTAAATGCTCTCCTAATAATCCAAATTTTTCCATTATTCCTCCTAGTTTAATTTTAATTTCTTAATGCATCAAATTCTTCATTTGTTAGTTCTCTGTAATCTCCTAATTCCAGTGTTTCATCTAATACTAAATTTCCCATCTGTACTCTTTTTAGATAGTTTACTCTGTTTCTAACATGCTTAAACATTCTTTTTACTTGATGATACTTACCTTCTGAAATTATTATATAAACTTTATCCTCTGTAATAAATTCTATTTTTGCTGGTTTTGTAGTGAATTTTTCATCTATTGTAACGCCACTTTCTAATATTTTAGCATTTTCCATTGATAAAGCCTCTTTTAATTCTACATAATACTTTTTAGGAACATGTTTCTTTGGTGATAATAACTCATGCGCTAATTTCCCATCATTAGTCAAAACCAATAAGCCTTCAGTATCTTTATCTAGCCTCCCTACGGGAAATAAACCCAGCTTAGTGAGAGGTTCTTCCAATAGATCAATAACTGTCCTATGTCTTGGGTCATCTGTTGCTGATATAACTTCTTGCGGCTTATTTAACATTATATATAAAAATTCTTTGTACTCTATCCTGTCTCCATCAAAACAAACAATATCTTCATCTTCATTAATATGTAGTTTTGAATCTATTATTATTTCTCCATTTATTGTAATTCTCTTTTTTTTCAAAATTTCTTTTACTTCTTTTCTTGTTCCAATTCCTGAATTTGCTAAGTATTTATCTATTCTCATGTCTCCACCGTTTCTATCTTTATATTATTGTACTTGATTTGTAATTACCTAGTATCTTCAGATAACTCACTTTATTTTTTATATTTTCAAATGCTTTTATTACATTTTCATCATTTAAATTACCATCAAAATCTATATAAAAATAATATTCCCAAGTCTTATTCTGCATAGGTCTTGATTTTATGCTTACCATATTTAGTTTCTCATTAGAAAATATTTCTAATAATTTAAATAATGACCCTGCTTTATGTTCAGTTGCAGTTACTATACTTATTTTATTACTATTTTCTGAAACTTCTAATTTTTGACTGATTATTACAAATCTTGTATAGTTTTCTTTATTATTATTTATACCTTCTGCTAAAAGCTCTAGATCAAAAATATCCTTAGTTTTTATGTTTGCCACACAGGCATTCTGTTTATTATTTTCCTTTTTTATTAACTCTGCGCTTGTTGCAGTATTACTATAGGGTTTTAATTCCCAATTATCATGTTCTTTTAAAAATTTAGAACATTGCATCAGAGCCTGTTCATGTGAATATACATATCTTATATCCTCTATTTTACTTCCTTTTATACCTAATAAATTTTGTTTTATTTTTAATGCTATTTCCCCAACTATGAAAACATCTTTTTCTTTTATTAGATCAATACTGTCTCTTACTTCACCAGTAGATGAATTTTCTATAGGAATTACACCATAATCTACTTCTCCGCTCGCTACTCCTTCTACTAAATCTTCATGGGTATTATAGTTATATATATCTAAGTGAGTTTCTTCCACTAAATCCATTAGTACTTCATGCGCAAAAGAACCCGGAACTCCAGTATATCCCATTTTTTTCTCAGTAAAATCCATATTAAACTTTTTTTCTTCTATCTCGTATAATTTTGATTCTTGATATTCTTTACTCACACTCATTATATCATTAAGAATTTTCTCTATATATTTTCTTAATTCATCATTCTTTACTCTATTTGTATTTTTTTGTATTACTTCTGATTCTCTTTTAGGATCAAAAATTTTCATATTATTCTCTTTTTTGTATTTCGCCACATCTTCTACTATTGTCATTCTTTCCTCTAATAATTCCACAAGGCTGTTATCTATTCTATCTATTCTATCTCTAATCTCTTTCAAATCTAACTTTTTCATTTTTCTTGATTTCTCCTTTTTACCCATTTTAGAGTTCTAATGATATACATTAAAAAAATATATCTCTAAAAAAGGAATTATTAAATATTTTTATTCTTCTATATTTTATCATTTATTTATATTTTTGCAAATAGTTATTTCATGAGTCCTCACTAGTATAAAGTACAGTATAAAATGAAGGTATAATTTTATTTCTTAAAAACAGAAAATGTTCTTTCTATAAAGCCGTCAATGTACCTTTATTTCTAATGTATCTAGCTTTTTATAAATGATAAAATTGTAAGTATAGAAAATAAAATTATAACATAATCATACACAAGAATTCATCAATATTCTTTATTTTAAAATTAATGTATCACATTTATTTTTTAAATTACTCTTATTTCTATAATATATAGTAGAATTACAAAATAAAATTGACATATTTTTTTCAATGTGTTATATTATTTCCATATAATGCATCACATTAAACTCAAAGGCAGGTGTTACTTATCAAACTCACTAGCAGGCAAAAAGAAATAATAAAAATTGTTGAGAAACATCAACCAATTACTGCTGAAGAAATTTCTCATATATTGAAAATTAACAAATCAACATTAAGGTTGGATTTCTCTGTCTTGACAAAGTTTAATATATTACTTGCAAAACCAAAAATTGGATATTCTCTTGCAAATAGTCATTTTCAATATTTTTCAAAGGAAGAAATAAAAGAGCAACACATTTCTGAAGTTATGGAAACTCCAATTTTAATAAATCAAGATGCCAATATTAAAAATGCTATCATTAGTATGTTTGTCTATAATACAGATATCTTATATATAATTGATAATGGAACTTTAGCAGGTATTACTACAAAAAAGGATCTTTTAAAAATAAGTATAAATGGAAAAGATTTAGAGAAAATACCAGTTAGTCTTATTATGACTAGAATGCCAAATCTTATATATCTCTACTCTGAGTCTTCTATCTATGAAGGAATTAAAAAGCTAAATTTCCATCAAATAGATACAATTCCAATTGTTAAAAATGAAACTCATGAAGGAAAAAATATACTAAAAGTAATTGGGCAGTTTTCTAAAACCACAGCATGTAACTTATTTTTTGAACTACTTGATAAATAGGAGGAACTTATGGAAAAAATATATATTTACTCAATTTCAGATTCAGTAGGTGAAACTTCTGAGTCACTAATAAAAGCAGCTTTATGTCAATTTAAC
>JAGOZX010000028.1 GCA_018058425.1 Sebaldella sp. | reverse complement strand
GTTAATATAGCATGTAATAAGTATAATACTGGAGACAAAAACATAAATAAAAATTCAAATGGTTCTGTTATTCCTGTTAAGAATGAAGTTAATGCAACTGAAGCAAGCATTCCTCCAACTTCTGCTCTTCTTCCTTTTCTAGCTGTCATATACATAGCTAGTGCAGCACCTAATACTCCAAACATCATTACTGGGAAGAAACCTGTCATAAATTGTCCAGATTGTGGATCTCCAGCAAAGAATCTATTTAAATCCCCTGATGCACCGTTATATTTTCCAAATACTTGCCAAACTAAGTTATTTAATATGTGATGTAATCCTGTTGGAATTAATAATCTATTGAATATTCCAAAAAAGAATGCACCTATTGCTCCTGAACCAGTTATCCAGTTTCCTAATGTAGTAAATACTTTATCAAATCCAGGATATATAAATCCTAATATTGCTCCCTCAATAACTGCAACTAATCCAGAAACTATAGGAACAAAACGTCGGCCTCCAAAAAATCCTAAAAACTCTGGTACTTTTATATTATGATACTTATTATAAAGTAAACCTGCTGTTATTCCAGAAATTATTCCTCCTAAAACACCAATATCAAATTTTAAATCTGGATATTTTGCTGCAACTATTGTTGATGCTGCTGCTAGAAATATAAAGTTTGCCACTGCTCCTGCTAAACCTGCTGCTCCGTCATTATTCTCTGTCAACCCAATTGCAATACCTATTGCAAATAAGATTGATAGATTTTTAAAAATTGCATCTCCTGCGTTTGCTATAAATGGTATATTTAAAACATCTGGCTGTCCAAGTCTAAGTAATATACCAGCTATTGGCAGTACTGCTATTGGTAGCATTAACGCTTTACCTAATTTTTGTAGTTTTCCTAAAATCATAAAATTCACACCTCTCATTAAATCAAATATTTTTTTATTTCTTTTCCAATTATTAATATTTTAGTATCCTTACTGCATTATCGCTATTAGTTATAATTTCTTTATATTTAGAAAAATCTGTTTTAAGAATATTTATAAAGATCATATCAATAATAGTAAATTGAGCTATTCTGGAAGTTGTTGCATCTAATCTTAAATTTACGTCAAAACTTGCTGTTTTTAATATGTGATCTGAGTACGCATATAGCTTATTTTTAGTAAATTTTGTTATTGAAATTATTTTAGTATTATTTTGTTTAGCTAATTTTGCTGCCTCCACAATTTCTCTTGTCTCACCTGAATCTGAAATTAATATCAGTAAATCTTTCTTCTTAAGATTAGTAATCATAGAAAATTGTAAATGGGTGTCTAAATTGGTAAATGCATTCATTCCCACTCTTGCTAATTTATTTACAAAATCCGTAGATACAATAGCTGAATTTCCTATTCCCAGTACTACTATTCTTTCTGCATTAATTATCTCCTCTATCACCTCTTCAAAAACATTTGCTGGATTTAATTCCAATGTTAATTTTACGACATCAATATACTGATTAGCAATTTTAGTATTTGTAGTTGTAACATCATCACTTAAACTTATATTTTTTTCTAATATATCTTCATGTTCTAATTTATTAATTGAACTAATTAATTCACTAAAACTTGAGTAACCTAATTTTTTAGAAAATCTTATAACAGTTGCTTGACCAACATTTACTTTATTTGAAATTTCATAAGAAGTCATATTCTTTGTCTTCTCAAAATTTTTCATTATAAAGTTAGCAATTTTTTTTTCTGATTTAGTTAAAGAATCATAAGTAGACTTTAATTTCACTTGTAGCATCTTAATCACCGACTTTTAAATTCATTTTTTTTAAATTCTATTGAATCAAAATTCACTATAATAATACCACGTTTTTTTTAAAAGTCAATAGCACTTCATAAATATTTTGAATTTTTTAAATAATTAATTTCAGTTTTTCATTCACAAATGAATTGCTAATTCCTTAGATATTATTGCATTTAAATACCAATTTTATTAATAAAAATAAAAGAAATAAAAAAATATTAAATTTTATTTTAGAAATGATTTCTTTTCATATTCTAAGTCATAAACTTTCATTTTTTCTTTATTTTTAGGACAAAATCTCTATTCTTAATAAATCAGCATTAAAATTCATATTTTAAAGTTCAAAATGAATTACACTATACCACTTAATTTATAAATTTCAATAATATGCTGGATATTCAATAAAAAAACTTTATTCATAAATTAATTCAAAAACCCTTGCCTTTTTAGACTTAATATAGTATAAATTAGATATAGAAAAGAAAATAATATTGGAGAGGTGAATTTTTTATGAGATTAATCATATTAAAAAACAGGGAAGAAATTGGAAAATGGGTTGCTTATCACACAGCAAAAAAAATATTAGAGTTTAAACCTACTGAAGATAAACCGTTTGTATTGGGATTACCTACAGGAAGTACTCCAATGGAAACATATAAAAATTTAATTCAATTACACAAAGAAGGTATTATTTCATTTAAAAATGTAGTTACATTTAATATGGATGAATATCTTGGACTAGCTCCTACACATCCTCAAAGCTACCACTACTTTATGGATGAATATTTTTTCAACCATGTTGATATTGATAGAAAAAATGTTAATATCTTAGATGGATTAACTACAGATATGAAGAAAACTTGCCAAGAATATGAAGATAAAATAAAATCATATGGTGGAATTAAATTATTTCTAGGTGGAGTTGGAGAAGATGGACATATAGCATTTAATGAGCCTGGTTCTTCACTAGAATCTAGAACACGTGATAAAGAATTAACTCAAGATACTATTATAGCTAACTCAAGATTCTTTGATAATGATGTTACTAAAGTACCTAAAGTTGCTTTAACAGTGGGCGTTGGAACTTTATTAGATGCAGAAGAAGTAGTAATAATGGCTGACAGCTATAAAAAAGCAAATGCTATTCATGAAGGAATTGAAGGTGGAGTAAATCATTTATGGACTATCACTGCACTGCAATTACATAGAAGAGCTGTTGTAGTTATTGATGAAAGTGCTTCTGTTGAATTAAAAGTAAAAACTTATAATTACTTTAAAGATATTGAAGCTGAAAACTTAAACTTAGACAAACTAAAAGACGAATTATATAAATTAAAATAGGGGTGATTATTAATGATTTTGAAAAATTGCAGAATCTTTGATGGTGCTGAATTCATAAATAAGAGAGCTGTTCTTATAAGTAATGATAAAATTATAAAACTACTTTCTGAAGATGAAGTATTAAATATCAACAATGAGGAAATAATTGATCTTAATAATGCTATTTTGTCACCTGGATTCATTGATACTCAAGTTAATGGCTGCGGCGGAGTACTTTTTAATGACAGTATTACTGTGGAAGCATTAGAGATAATGAATGAAACTAATCATAAATATGGGTGTACATCATTCTTACCTACTCTGATTACTTCACCTGATGAAAAAATTATAAAGGCTTTAGAGCTAATAAAAAACTTACCTAATAAAGAAGAATTAGGAGTTTTAGGACTTCATATTGAAGGGCCGAATATCAGTCTAGAAAAAAAAGGAATTCATAATCCTAAATACATAAGAATTTTATCAGATGAAATAATCAGTAAAATTGCAGAACTAGGAAGCGATGTTACTAAAATAATTACTATGGCACCTGAAAAAGCAAAAGTAGAACACTTAAAAAAATTAAAAGAGTCAGGTATAAAAGTCTCTATGGGACATACCTTTGCTAAATATAAAGAATGTGAAGAAAAAGAAGAATATTTTAAAAATGCTACACATTTATTTAATGCTATGACAGAATTTGGTTCTAGAGAACCCGGTGTTGTTGGTTATATCTTTGATAAAAAGGATATTTATGCGGGAATAATCGTAGATGGTTTTCATTGTGATTTTGCTAGTATTAGAGTGGCCCATGATATTTTAAAAGATAAATCTTATCTTCTTACAGATGCAGTTAGTCCTGCTGGAACTGATATGAAAGAGTTTATGTTTGAAGGACAAAGAGTTTTTCATGAGAATGGAAAATGCTTTGGTGAAGATGGTACTCTTGGAGGCTCTGCTCTTGTCATGAATGTGGGAGTTAGAAATTTAGTTGAACATGTTAAGCTTCCTATAGATGAAGCTTTAAGAATGGCAACTTCGTATCCTGCAAAGGCAATTGCAGTAGATGATAGATATGGTTATATAAAAGATAATTATATTGCTGATTTAGTAGTACTTTCAGACAACTTTGAAGTTTTAGGAATTATTGCTAAGGGTAATTATAAAAATTTTAATTAGTTTATTCATAAAAAAAGAGGCTTATGCCTCTTTTTTTGTTCTCTTCTTATTTCCCTACTTGCAGCTGTCTATAATTATATATAAATGCTCTTGCTAAGTCATATTCAAAAGGTGAATTCATATCTCCGTATTTAAATTTAACCATAGCTCTGGCATTTAATCCTTGAGCTGTTGTTTTTGTGGGAAAAAATACATTTTTTTCTATTCCAATCTCATAAATAGTACTCTTAAATATTTTTCCTTGTATTTCTCCAGATACATATCCATCTACTATCATTCCTGCACCATCTCTTACTGTAGTTGGTCCTGTAAAAGGTACAACTAAATAAGAACCTGCATCTACTCCGTACACTCCTAAAGTTTCCCCAAAAGTTTCAGGATCATTGTTTAATCCTGCATGTTTAGCAACATCAAAAATACCACCTATTCCAACTGTACTATTAATAGCAAAACGCCCTATTGAATTCAATGCTTTCCCTGGGTTTAATTGTAATATAGAATTTACAGTCGTTGTGATTTCTCCTAAGTTAACAAAAAAATTATTAATTCCTACTCTAACTGGTTTTGGAACAAATGCAGTATAAACTGTCACTATAGGAATATATACATACTTGTCTACTTCTGTATTAAAAGCATACATTCTTCTGTTAAATGACTCTAATGAGTCATCCATTGTACCAAGATAAAAAACTTTATCTTCTAATATATACTCTTCATTTGGATATTTTATATTACTTGCTAATGTACCAAATGAATCCTTATTTAATATCACATAATTTTCTATTTTATCCACAGAAAAATCAGAGTCTAAATAGTCACTAAAATTATCGCTATTTGCGCCCTCATTTATAAAATACTTATCTGAATTAGGAACAACTATGTCATCTGTAAATTCAACGTAAACATCACTATCAGTGATCTCTTTATTAATTTTCTTAGTATGGTTACTAGAAAAAGACACATTTAAGTTTAATACTGCTGATAAAAGGCAAACTGCCAATAAAGTTTTCTTCATTATTCCCCCTCCTTTACTTTATCTAATAATAATTTATCCACTTCGGCATTCCATAAAATACCTGTATGCCCACCATATGGTAAGAATACTCTATTTTTAAAAGTTTTTCTTATATAAGCTATATCACCTTCATCAATTAAAATATCATCAATAGAAGTTATAAAAATAATATCTTCATTATGTTTTTTTATAAAATCTTCACTACTTTTTAGAGAAAAAGTAGCTAAAAAATCATCATAAGACATATTAATTTTGTTATTTTCAATTAAATAAGGATATAGTATTTCAGACGCATACTCTTTATAAGAAATTGATAATCCATCTAAAAAATACTTAGTAGTAGAATCAAATCTTTTTGGTACTACTCCTTTTTTGACTAACCTTCCACCATCATTAAATACATCACCAGTAAAAGTTAGATTAGCTGAATATATTCTAAATAGAAGTCCTGTTAATATTCCTAAATCTTTTTCTCCTAAATCCAGCTCTTTCATCATACTAGCCATATCATTTATATCAAAATTTGATAATTTTAAATTTTTATTAGTCAGCATTTTTTTGAATATTGAATCAAAGTATTTTTCTATCCCTTCAGAATCATATATTTTATTTCGTACCAAATAACTATCTAAAATTTGTGATGCTTTAAATATATCTATTGGACTATTTAATAATAAAGACTTTTTTATATCCAATTTATGTTGCTCGCTGTCATATTCATGAAGTAGTAGTGACTGAAAGCCACCTAAACTATAACCAGTTACATAAGTATCTGTAACCTTCATTTTATCAGAATATTTAGAAGTAATTCCAACTAATATATCATATACATCTTTAATGTCATCTTTTAAATATCCAGAATAATTATTTCTTCCCTGGCTTACTATAAATGGTAATGTACTAGTAGAACTTACTGTTATTACATTATACCCATTATCATAAAACATCATTCCTAAATACATTGATAACGAACTGTTATAAGTAGAACCTGTTCCAGAAATCACTATCATAAGTGGTGCTTCTTTTTCTTGTGTCCAGATATAGTAATCGTAGTTAGACCATTTTTTTAATACCTCTGGTATGTCAACCTTATTTGATTTAACAGTATCTTTTTTAGGCATTTTCAAATTTTTAAATTTGTACCAATCTTTCGACGGCGTTCCAAATACAGTTGCCATTAACGGACTATCTTTATATGGATAATCTTTTGCTATTTCAATAATATCATTATCCTCATCTCCAAAAACTGAAAATGAAAATAATGCTATTAAAAGTAATAAAATAATTTTTTTTAACTTCATATACTCTCCTTAATTTTTATAAATTTAAATAAATATTTTTTCGAACAATTGTTTAATATTATAACATTTTTTTATGCTAAAATGAAATTTATTTCCTTTATGCTAAATATCTACACTGACTATTCTTGATTCTCCAACTTCTTTATTCATTGTCACACCATATAATCTATGTGATCCTTTCATAGTTTCTTTATTATGCGTTATCAGTATAAACTGAGATCTATCTGTAAATTCATTTAATAATCTCACTATTTTTTTTGTATTCGCATCATCCAAAGCTGCTTCAATCTCATCAAAAAAGGTAAAAGGACTAGGCTTAAATATGAAAATAGCCATAATGAAAGAAACTGCAAGCATTGATTTTTCTCCACCTGATAACAGTAAAAGTGTCTGTTCAGGTTTATTTTTATATTTTACACTTAATTCTAAACCAGTGTCTAGCATGTTTTCTTCATTTAAAATTTTTATCTCACCTTTAGCATTGTTTAATACTTCCTTACACATATAAATAAAGTTCTTATTTATTTCATGAAAAGCATGAGAAAATTTTTGAACTATCTCGTTTTCAATATCCTTTATTAGAGTAAAAAGTGATTCTCTACTTTTTAATAAGTCATTTTTTTGATCACGCAATTCTCTGTACCTAGCTTCTTCTCTTTCATACTCTTCAATAGCTGCAAGATTAACAGGTCCTATATCCATTCTTGATTTTTCATTTACAGACATCTTTCTCTTAATGGCAATAGAATGATTCTCATCATTAATATCTTCATATTCTTCCTCATTTATCTCTTCTCTTGGAAGCTCTGAATGTTCTATAGCTAAGTATTCTAACTCCTTACTTAATTTAGTAAAGTTCTCAATATGCTTTGTATATTCATTTTTGTTTAAAATTATTTTAGTTTCTATATCTTTTACATTTCCGATTAACTCTTTTTCATTAAATTCTAGCTTTCTTATCTCAACCTCTAAAAGTCTTATTTCTTCTAAAAGTTTTGTATTTTCATTTTCTTTTTGCTTTATTACCTCTATAGTTTTTGAATTCTTACTTTCTAATTCTTCTTTTAAATTTTTATTTTCAGTGAAAAAAATATCTAATTCTTTTTTTTCATTTAAAGACTTATTGTATTCTTCACTAATTTCTTCATATCTACTTTTATTATTTATAAATTTCTCATTTAGTATTGCACTTTCTATTGATATTTCATTTAATTTATTAGATAATTCTGTAGTATCTTTAATTTTTTCCTTTTTTTCTGTAAATAATAGAATTTGTTTATTATTCTCTTTTATATTACTATCTATTTTTTTTATAAACTCATTATTTTCTTCTATTTTCAAAGTTTGTTTCTTAATAAATTCATTATTATCATTTTCTTCGAAGCTTATGGTATCTAGCTCTCTTTTACTTCTACTATACTCAGATTTAGCATTTTCAAATTCATTATTAAACTCTAAATTTCTGTTTTCGATTTTAGCTAAATCATTTTTAGCTTCTTGTACAAGAAGAAAACTTTTTTCCTCAGATAATTGGATATTTTCTATATTTTTCATATGAATTTGTATGTTTTTATTTAATTTTTCTAATTCTTCATTTATTTCATCCAATTCTTTTTTTCTCTCAAATAACTCATCTTTTCCTTTTGTTTTATGTCCCCCACTAATTCTTCCTCTTGAAGTTATCAGTTCACCATCTATTGTTATAATTCTATCAGAAAAGCCATTTTTTAATATTTTTAGCCCACTGTCTAAATCCTTTACAATAATAGAATTTCCGAATACAAAGCTGCTTACTTTTGAAATTTTATCCTCATATTGTACTATATCCCTAACAAAGCCTATTATATTTTCTCCCTTAGGAAGATCATTTATCACTTTTCCAGTTTTTATTGTTTCAATAGGTAAAAAAGAAGCTCTTCCTATTCTTTCATTTTTCAGGATATCAATACATTTCTTAGCTACACTATCATTTTCCGTCACTATATCCTGAAAATTACCACCTGATAATATCTGAACTGCATATTGGTATTCTTCTGGCACCTTTATTAAATTAGCAAATGCACCTAAAACTCCATCTATTTTTTTATTTAAAATAGTTTTTATAGATTTATGAAAAGTCTCATTATTTTCAATGATATTTTCTAGTGCTCTTTTTTTAGCTATTAAATTAGTATTTCTATAATTTAGTTCATTTAGTGCCTTTGAGACTTCATCTTTATTCCTCTGAATCGAATACAGCTCTTCTTCTACATTCTTAGATTCTAGCTTTTTTTCTTCTATTTCATTTATATTTTTTGAAAATATATCTTCATATTTTTTTATATTATTATTTATTTTTTCAAAGTCTTCTAGTATCTTGCTTTTTTCTTTTAAAATTGTATTTATTCTAGCCTTTGCTAAATTTATTCTTTTTTCTAAGTCTTCCAATTCTCCATTTAACTTCATTTTTTCAATTTCAAAATCTCGATTTTCCTCTTGTAATTGAATCAATTTTTTCTCAATACTAAAACTTTCCTCTTTAATCTTTTCTAATTCTTTTTCAACTTCATTTTTTACACTATTCTTTTCGTCCAATAATCTTTTAATTTCATTTAATTCAGAAGTACTTTTTTCTAAGACAGTGTTTTTACCTACTAATTCTTTTTCAATATTTTCCCGTCTTTTCCCTTTTTCATGAAATTCTACATCTAGATTTGAGGCTCTGTTTGTTATCTCAGATACCTTTGTTTTTAATGCTTCTAGCTCCTTAAAAATATCAACATTTATATCTTTCTTCTTTTGAAGCTCCTCATATGAATTTTCCCTATAAACATTTAGCTTTGTGAGTTCTGATTCTTTCACTGAAAACTCATTTTCTACTTCTTTTATCTTTTCATTTAAAGTATCTATCTTCTCTTTTATCTCATTTTTAGATTTATCTTTTTGTTTTATATTATAATCAATAACCATTAATTTATATGTATCAATTTTCTTAGTCAAAGCCTTATATAACTTTGCTTTATCACTTTGCTCTTTTAAGACTGATACACGAGATACTAGGTCATTTTCTACATATTCTATTTTTTCTACTTCACTTTGTACATCATTTAATTTTTTTACTGATTCTTCTTTTTCATATTTTGCCTTTTTTACTCCAGCAGCTTCCTCTATTAATTCCTTTAATTCTTTTGGTGATGAAGATATAATTTTTTCTACTCTTCCTTGGCCAATGATAGAATACGCCTGTTTACCAATTCCAGTATCCATAAAAAGATTATTTATATCTTTTAAACGAATTTTTCTATTATTAACTAAATACTCATTTTCACCACTTCTATATATTCTTCTAGTTATTTTTAAGTCTGTAAAGTCTATGTCCAGATATCTGTCAGAATTATCTATAAGAAGACTTACTTCTGCTATAGATTTTGCTTTTCTATTTTTTCCCCCAGAAAATATTACATCTGAACTATCTTTTGCTCTAATACTTTTATAACTTTGTTCACCCAGAACCCACAGTATAGCATCTAAAATATTACTCTTACCGCTTCCATTTGGCCCAACTATAGACGTTATTCCATCAGTAAACTCTATTACAGTCTTTTCAGCAAACGACTTAAAGCCATTCAGCTCTAATGCTTTTAAATACATCTTTCCTCCGATTGTAGGTTTATTTTAATATTATACCATAAAATAGCCATAATTTAAAATATTCTTAGTCAAATAAGGGTCTTTTAAAATTAAAATAATTTTATTTCACTACAATAAATAAGGAGCTGCTTCAAAAAAATTTGAGTCAGCTCCTTATTCTATTTAACTAATTTCTATATAGATATTATTTTATTACATTACTATTACTAAAGTTGGTTCTGTAGGAGCTCTATAACCATTCTTATCTCCAGGTGTTGAATTTCCAAGCCAATCATAAATAAACTTTATCTGGTCATCATAGTGTCTCACACATTTATGTGATTCTCTATATGTTCCAATTTTCTTGGCAGTAGCTGCTTTTCTCGCATCTCTATTTGGACCATAAGCTGCTGGAATTCCATGTAAATAACCGCCTCCGCTAAATCTCACTGCATAAGCTGCTTCTCCATCTACAACTACATCTGTTCTTCCTGCTACTTTTTTGCTATCATCTATTTTTTCATCTGCTCTAGCACTTCTTGTATAAACCATTACTGGCTTAGAATATGCAATTAAAAAGTCTCCATACGGAGTTGCGTAAGAAGATGTACCGTTATCTTTTCCTGTTGTTACAAATGAATATGTTATTACATTCCATTTTCCATTAGTCTTTTCTATTACTGCTTCATTTTCACTTTCAGAATCTACAATAATAAATCTCTTAACTTCAGAAGTAATATTTGACTTCTTTAATTTAGCTTTATTTGACGAGCTTATATAAAAAGGTCCGCCATAAGCAAGAGTTTCAACTTTTATATAACCATTACTCTCTTCTAATATCTTTAATAATGATCTATCTGGAATATTTATATAATCTTTAGAACCAGGTGCTGAGTAAGCTCTTATACTCTGATTTTCTCTATTCCCAAATCTGTCTTTTGGTGTATTAACATCCTTACTTAAAGCAACATATTGATCTACTACATAAACATCTTTTTTTTCTTTCTCTGATTGTTCGAAAAATTTATTACTCTTATCTATTCGAACTGCCATTTCATTCCATTCAAATGCTCTTTTTTCTACTCCATCAGCATAAACATAGCCTTTTGTACCATCAGCTAATTGCACTTCATACCAATCATATTGACTATTTACACTTTTTTTATCTATTTTACTTAATACTTTTATTTTATCAGTAAACTTAGCTGTTGAAACTATTGGTGATTGATAATTAGGCTCTTTTCTAATCTTTACATCTGATTTTACAAATACAAAATTATCTATGTTTTTTGGAGCATTTTTATCATATTTTAAATTAAAAGTCATATTATCTGGTTTTTTATCACTATATGATTCTAAAATATTATAGTCAGTGGTAGTTGGTTCTACATTTTCTACTGGTTTTACCACTTCTGTAACAGGCTTTGCTGTAGTACTTGGTTTATCAGCCGGCTTTACTGTTTCCTTTTTAGCTGGTGTTACAGTATTACTAACAGTTGTTCCAGTTTTTTTACCAGATTTATATTCAAAATAGTTGCTTACAAAATCCTTTGTAAATGCACTAAAATCATTAGCAAAAGTATCACTGCTAAAAATCTTTTCTATTTGAAGTTCTTTTTTATAAGTTCCATTACCTTGATTTATATATGAAGTATAATAGGTAACCACATTAGTAGATTCTACTTTATAATGTATCAAAAGTATATCGTCCAAAGCATCTTGATTTAGATCAAGATCTTTTTCATTTAAACTCCACCCGCTTAAATTTACTGCTGCTTTATTATATTGATTTGGTAATTTTAAAACATCTGAGAACAGCATAACAGATAAAAGCATGAAGATTATTAATAATTTCTTTTTCAACGTTTAAACCTCCTAAATTAGCATTATAATACAACTACAACAGTAGGATTCAAAGGCTTTCTTAAACCTTTTTCATCATTTGGCGAAGCATCACCCAGCCAATCGTATATAAACTTTATTTGATCATCGAAATGCCTTACGCATTTATGTGACTCTTTATTAGTACCAATTTTTAATCCTGTATAAGCTTTTTTAGTGGCTGTTCCACCTCCATAAGTAGCAGGTATTCCATGCAAATAACCACCTCCACTAAATCTTACTGCATACAAAGCTTCTCCAGAAATTACTAAATCATCTCTATTACCTACTTTCAAATGATTTGCTACAGTAACTTCATCTTTTTTTCTATTTCTTGTATACTGCATTACAGGCTTACTATAAGCTACTAAAAAAGCTCCATGTGGTGTTTCATATGATGAAACTCCGTTATCTTTTCCAGTAGTTACAAATGAATATGTAATTACATTCCATGTATCTTTTTCTCTTTCAATAATAGCTTCTGACTGAGTATCAGGATCAATAACTATAAATTTAGTTATAATTCCAGTTAATTCATTTTCTTCAACTATTGTATTTGGGTTAGCTTTTATATAATAAGGGCCACCATAAAATGGTGTTTCTATTTCATAAAAACCATCTTTTTCACTTAGTAATTTAAAAATAGTTCTATCAGGAATATTTACATATTCTTTAGAATTCGGTGCTATATATCCTTTTATACTCTGATTAGGACGATTACCAAATTTATCTTTTTCACCATAATAATCTCTTGATAATGGTGCATAGGCACTTATTGTATATAATTTTTGTTTTTCATCTAATGTTTCACTAATAAAATCATTTATTATATCTATTTTTTCTACCATTTTATTCCACTTAAAACTTCTTTTTTCTATATTTTCAGAAACCTTCACATAGCCTTTTTTTCCATCTTTTAATTCTATTTCATACCAATCACCATTTAAATTTGACTTTATCATAGAATTGACTTTTATCTTTTGTGGATAATTTACAGTTTCTAAGACAGGTGCTGTTTCTAAGGGGGCTTCATTTACTGGCGTAGGCTTTTTTACAAATAAAAAATCATTAAACTTAGGTGCATTTTTGTCATATTTAAGTGATAATTTTAGTTCATCTGGTAAATAAGTACTAAATACCTCTACTTCTCTTATTTCATTGTCATTTAAATTTTTAGTATTATCACCCATATTTGTTATTAAGTTACTAACATATGAAGAAAGTTCTTCTATAAAATTAAAACTGTATTTTATTTTCTTCTCAGACTGCAATACTAATTTTGATTGTTCATAAATATTGAAATATGCTTCTATTTCATTATTTTCACCATTCTTATAGTAAACTACTAATTTCGAAGGCGCTTTACCATTTTTCAAATTAATCTCTTGTTCTGTCATTTTGTATCCGTCTAGCTTCATAGACTTCTCTTTATAAACTTGTGGAACGTTTATGCTGTATGTAAAAACTGAAATAATTGCTGTTAATGCTATTCTTATTAAATTTTTCAACTCCTAAAACTCCTTTTTCTTTTACGTTTATTATTATTGTTTATTTTAACAAATTTTCCTTAGAAAATCAATATTAATATCTATTTCCCATTAAAACGTAGCTATTACAGAGCCTTTGTATTTTTCTTTTACTATTTCTTTCATTTCATCACTTTGAAGAACTTTTATTAATTTTTTAATTCTTTCATCATTTTCATTACCTTTCAATACTGCTAGTACATTTGCATATGGTGAATCCTTACTTTCCACTGCTAAACTTTCCTCAGGATTTAATCCATTTTTCACTGCATAATTTCCAGGTATTACAGCTGCATCTACTTCTTTTAATCTAATAGCTATTTGATCTGCAGTTAATACTGTGATTTTTAGATTTTTAGGGTTTTCTACTATATCTGCTAAAGTTGCCACTACATTAGTTGGATCTTTTAATTTTATAACACCAATTTTATCTAATAATATTAGTGATCTAGCTAAGTTAGTTGGGTCATTTGCTATTAAAATTTCTCCTTTTGCTGGTATTTCATCTAAGCTTTTATATTTAGCTGAATATAATGCTAATGGAGCAGTATAACTTCTTGCTACATCTACTATTTCAGTACCATTTTTTACATTGTAATTATCCATAAATGGCTTATGTTGAAATAAATTAGCGTCTACACTTTTCTCTGCTAAAACTTTATTTGGCATAACATAATCATTAAATATTTCTACTTGTAGCTCTATTCCCTCTTTTTCCATTAATGGTATTGCTGCCTTTAAAATTTCCCCATGTGGCTCTGGAGTTGCCGCTACTTTTAAGATTTCCTTTTTACTCTCTCCTGAACCTGTTCCTGTCTTTGTTTCATCTTTTTTGCCACATGATAATAATAGTGTTCCCATTATTATTCCAATTAATAATTTTTTCATATTGAATCCTCCTGATAATTTTTCTTAAAATGCTGGTATTACTGAACCTTTATATTTCTCTTCTATAAATTTCTTTACTTTCTCACTTTGTAAAGCCTTCATTAATTTTTGTATTGCTTCATTATTTTGATTTCCATCTAAAACAGTTACTATATTTGCATAAGGTGAGTCCTTATCCTCTACTAAAATAGCATCATCTGTTATCGTTAAGTTATTTGCTATAGCAAAGTTCCCATTTATTATAGCACCTTCTACTTCATTAATTCTTGGTGCAATTTGCTCTGCTGCCATAGGAATTATTTTTAATTTTTTAGGATTTTTCACTATATCATTTACTGTTGAATCTAACTTTGTATTATCTTTTAATTTTATTATTCCACTCTTGTCCAATAATAAAAGTGCTCTTCCCTGATTAGTGGCATTATTTGGTATTAGAATTTCTGCTCCAGGTGTTAAATCATTAATTGATTTGATTTTTTTGGAATACATTGCTAATGGTTCTACATGTATTTTTCCAGCTGATACTAATTTTGTATTGTATTTTTTATTAAAATCTTCCATATAAGGAGTATGTTGAATATAATTAGCATCTAAACCTTTATTTGCAACCTCTTGATTTGGTATTACTGCATCCTCAAAATTTATAATTTCTAGCTTTATTCCTTCTTTTTCCAAATCTTCACTGACTATTTTTAAAATTTCAGCGTGTGGAACAGGAGTTACACCTATTTTTAATACAGTTCCATTTTCCTTTTTAATGCAAGAGACCGATAATGTTATTGCAAATAAAATAAAAAATAATTTCTTCATTATATAACTCCTTTTAGTTTCAGATTTTAGTTTACAGAATTATTTCTAAAAAAAAATCAGACTAAGAATCCAGAATATCTCTCCTTCTGATTTTTTTATTTGTTAAAATGCTGGTATTACTGATCCTTTATATTTTTCTTCTATGAATTTTTTAATTTTTTCACTTTGTAAAGCTTTTACTAACTTTTGAATTCTTTCATCATTTTCACTTCCTTTTAATACAACTATTACATTCGCATATGGAGAATCTGCATCCTCTATTAATATGCTTTCTGTAACTG
Organism: Sebaldella sp.; assembly: GCA_018058425.1. Lineage (GTDB taxonomy): Bacteria > Fusobacteriota > Fusobacteriia > Fusobacteriales > Leptotrichiaceae > Sebaldella. Next base: position 19,919 of record JAGOZX010000028.1, on the reverse strand, counting down.
GATTCAAGCCATTTTTAATAGCAAAGTTTCCATTTATTACTGCTGCATCTACTTCTACTAATCTTGCTGGTATTTGCTCAGCATTCATAGCAGTAAATTTTATCTTTTTAGGATTTTCTGCTATATCAGCTATTGAAGAATCTAATTTTGTATTATCTTTTAACTTTATTATTCCTTTTTTATCTAATAAAATTAAAGCTCTACCACCATTTGTAGGGTCGTTTGGAATTAATACTTCTGCTCCAACTGGTAATTCATCTATTGATTTATGTTTTTTAGAAAATGCTGCTAGTGGCTCTACATGTACTTTTCCCACAGCTACTAATTCCATGTTATTTTTTTTAGCAAACTCTTCCATATATGGTACATGCTGGAAAAAATTAGCATCTAGGCTTTTATCTCCTAATAATTTATTTGGTAAAACATAATCATTAAATATCTTTATTTCTAAATCAATTCCCTCTTTTTTCAGGTCCTCTTTAACTTGTTCCAAAATCTCTGCGTGTGGTGTTGGTGATGCACCTATAACTAATTTTTGTTCTGTTTTTGTTTCCTCTTTTGGTGTAGCTTCTGCTGTAGGCTTTTCTTCCTTTTTTCCACAAGAAAATATTACTCCTAATGTTAATAATCCAATTAAAAACTTTTTCATTTTGTCCTCCTATTTTCCTCTTTTTTTATATATTTTTGATACCATAATATTACCAAAAAATTGTATAATTTGTACTAAAACTATTATAATTATTGTAGCTTTCCAAATTATTTCAGGATTACTATTTTGAAAACCAGCCACTACTGCTGAATTCCCTAAGCCGCCGCCACCCACTATTCCAGCCATTGCTGAATAACCTATTAAGGTAATAAGTGTTAAAACTATACCGTGTATTAGTGAAGGAAGAGCTTCTGGAAGTAAAACTTTCATTATAATATGAAAATTTGATGCTCCTAAAGATTTTGAAGCTTCTATTAATCCTCCATCTACTTCATTTAGCGAACCCTCTATTACTCTTGCCACAAAAGGTGCCGACCCTAGTGATAAATATACTATAAATGCCTCTGAACCAAATGACTTTCCGACTATCTCTCTTGCTAATGGTATTAATACCACCATCAAAATAATAAATGGAATAGATCTAGTTATATTAATTAGTATTATATCTAAAATTTTATTTAGAGTTTTATTTGGAGCTATATGATTTTCTTCACTAATTACAAGTAATATTCCTATTGGAAGACCAATTAACAAAGCAAAAAACATTGAGATAACAACCATATATATAGTCTCCCAAAGCGGCATTACCATATCACTAAAATTTAAAAATTCTGCCCAATTAAATTTCATTATATTTCCTCCACTTCAATTTTGTTATCTTTTAGCCAAATTATTGCATTATTTCTATCTTCATCATTACCAAGAAATTCCACAAGTAAATGTCCAATACTAGCATCAGTAAGATCATCAATTGATCCACCTAATATATTTAAATCCAAGCCAAACTTTTTCACTAATTCAGAAATATAAGGCTTATCAGCTTGATCCCCTGGAAAATTTAATCTGACTACTTGTCTGTCTCCTATTTTTAATTTTTCATTTTTTCTTTCTCTTTCAGGTGTTATATGAGATACAAACTCTCTAGTCAGCTCATTCTTAGGATTTAAAAATATTTCTTTAGTTGCTGCTTCTTCAATTACTTTTCCTTCTGACATTATAGCTGTTCTATTACAAACTTTTCTTATTACTTCCATTTGATGTGTTATTAGAACTATTGTTAAACCCAGCTTACTCTGAATATCTTTTAAAAGTTCCAGTATAGAGGCTGTAGTTCTTGGATCTAATGCACTAGTTGCTTCATCAGACAGTAATATTTCTGGGTAATTAGCTAAAGCTCTTGCTATTGCCACTCTTTGCTTTTGTCCTCCAGATAACTGACTTGGAAAAACATCTTTTTTATCTTCTAAACCAACTAATTCTAATAATTCATCAACTCTAGGATCAATTTTATTCTTAGGCCACTTAGCTAATTCTAATGCAAATGCCACATTTCCTTTTACATCTCTAGAACTTAGTAGATTAAAATGTTGAAATATCATTCCAGTTTTTCTTCTATATTCCATTAATTCGTTTTTAGAAAAATTAATTATATTTTTCCCATTAACAAATATTTCTCCTGAAGTAGGTTCTTCTAATCTGTTCAACATTCTTATAAAAGTAGATTTTCCTGCTCCACTTAATCCCATTATCCCATATATATCATTTTTATTTATAGATAATGTTACGTCATCTACTGCTTTAAATTCTCGTTCCTTATTTTTATATATTTTAGTTAAGTTTTTTACTTCTATATGCTTCGACAACGCTTCCACCTCCACTTTATACTAACTCTGTATCTGCTTCTATATACTCTTCTTCTGATCTTTTTAGTTTAAACTTTTTCTCACCCTCAAAGCTTCCACCTTCTGATATAGCAAATATTTCAGATATAACTGTAGCTTTTAATATTCCTTTTTCACCAATTCTAACTCTATCTGCTTCTACTGTACCATTTACTCTTCCATTTACTACTATTTCCTCAGCTATTATTTCTCCTGTTACAGTTCCAGCTAATCCCACTATTACAGAATTTCTAGATGTTATCTTACCTTCACACTTACCTTCTATTTGTATTATTCCCTCTGTTGTAATATCCCCCTTAAATTCTGTATTTGAAGAAATTACTGTTATATTTGTTTCTGAAATCATATTACTTCCTTTAGAAAAGACTCCCATTCTATACTCCTCTCGTTTTTGAATAAATAATCAAAATGTTCAGCGTCCCAATTTACAAAATTTTTGGGATCTAACTGTGTTCCATAAAATCTTATTTCATAGTGCAAATGTGGCCCTGTACTATTACCAGTATTTCCACTCTTAGCTACTACTTCACCTTTTTTAACAAATTGTCGTGTACTCACTGAATATGAATTCAAATGAGCGTAAAAACTCCGAAAACCAAAGCTATGATCTATAATCACAACATTTCCATAGCCATTTTGCTGACCAGCAAAGCTTACTATTCCATCAGCTGTAGAATATATATCCGCATCCATTCCAGTTCCAAAATCTAGGCCTTTATGATCCTTTACTACACCTGATATAGGATGAACTCTACTACCAAATTCACTAGTCATTCGAGTATCTGCTTTTACTGGAAATGAATTAGGTATCATACGTAATATTCTATTTTTCTTTACTTTAGAGACTTCATTTAGATGATCTATATCAACCTTTTTATTCTCTCTTTCTTTTTCTCTTTTTTGCTCTAACTCATAGTCTGATTTAAATTTTCTTAAATCTCTATTTTGTGATAAAATATCAGAATTTTTTAAGTATGAACCTCCGAGAAATAAAATCCCAATTATAGAGATTACTAAATAAATAGATACAGATACACCAATAACGGAAAATATTTTTTTTATTTTCTCATTTAATTTGTAACTTCTAATTCCATTTATATCTGTAATTGTAACTATAAAAAACTTTTTCATATTAAACCGCACCTTTATTTACAGTTTTAAAAACTCTCTTACTCTTTCCAAAGAAGAATTTTCAAAAATCTTTTCTGGCGTTCCTTCCTCTAATATCTTACCATTTTCCATGACAATTACTTTATCCGATATATCTTTTACAAATTTCATTTCATGACTTACAATTAACATAGTTGTTTTTTCATCTTTTAACTTCTTAATAATGTCCAATACTTCTTTTACTAGTTCTGGATCAAGTGCAGAAGTTGGCTCATCAAACAACAGTATATCTGGATTTAATGCCATTGCACGTGCTATTGCTACTCTTTGTTTCTGCCCACCTGATAATTCATTTGGAAAATTATCTATTTTATCTAAGAGCCCAACCTTTAATAATACTTTTTCTGTTATTGCTTTTGCTTCATCGTTAGAAGATTTTTTCACCACTTTCAAAGTTCTAGTGATATTGTTTCTAACAGACATATGTGGAAATAAATTGAAATTTTGAAAAACCATCCCAGTTTTTAATAAAGTCTCTTTTTTCTTTACTTTATTTAATGACTTATCTGTAATGTCAAATCCTTCAATTAATATTTTACCACTATCTACTTCTTCTAGGTCTATTATACTACGAAGCAATGTCGACTTTCCACTCCCAGAAGGTCCAATAATAGAGACTACTTCCCCTTTATTTATTTTTAGGGATACATTATCTAAAACTTTATTTCCGCTATAACTTTTTTCTACGCCTTTTACTTCTATTATAGTCATATTATACTCTCACTTTATTTCTTTTTTCAATATTTTTAAATATTTTATCTATTAAAAAACTAAGTCCTAAATAAATTATTCCAGCATAAAGATAAGGTGTTATTATTGAATATCTATTTGCTATTTCCTTAGTAGCTTTTAGAATTTCTGTTAATGATAATATATATATAAGTGCTGTATCTTTCAGCAATGTAATAGCTTCATTTCCCAGAGAAGGTAAAACCCTTCTTATTGCCTGAGGAAGAATTATATATCTTATTTTTTGAGAATAAGTATAACCTAGTACTTTTGCTGCTTCACTTTGCCCTTTATCTATACTTTCTAAACCACTTCTAACTATCTCCACTAAGTATGCTGTGTAATTTATAATAAATGTAACTAAAGCCGCTGGCATTCTATCTAAAACTATCACATTATTTGTAAGTATAGGAAGCCCATAATAAATAAAAAATAATTGTAATAAAAGTGGTGTTCCTCTAAATATCCAAGTAAAAAAAGAAATTACTTTTTTAAAAATATTTGAATCACTGGTATAGGCAAGTGCTCCTAATATTCCTAAAGGCAGTGAAAATATTGCAGTTACAAAATATATTATTAGTACATTTGGTAATGAACTTAAAATTTGTAAAAATATAGATAATTCGCTCATTTAACTCTCCTACTTTGCTCCAAACCATTTATCGTGTATCTTATTATATGTACCATCTTCTTTTAACTCTTTTAGTGCTTCATTTATTTTTGAAATCAAGAATGTATCACTGCTTTTTGCTCCAATTCCATATTCTTCTTTTCCAAAATTACTAGAGTCTAAAACTACATATAAATCTTTACCCTCTTTTTTTTCTTTATTTGTTTTTATATATCTTGCTAATACTTCATCTGCAGCTATTGCTTCTATTCTTCCAGCATCTAAATCTAAGAATGCTTGATCATATGTGTCATAAGTTCTTAGTTCTTTTAGTTTAGGATTAATAGGATCTTTTAAGACAGCTTCCTCTCCACTACTTTTACTTTGAGTTCCTATAACTTTTCCAGCCAAGTCCTCTTTTGTTTTTATTAATGAATCTTTTTTTATCACTATTACCTGAGAATTTTCTAAATAAGGATCAGAAAATTGCATTTGTTTTTTTCTATCTTCTGTTATTGTAAGTCCATTCCATATTAAATTAACATTTCCATTTTTTAGTTCTAGATCTTTTGTATCCCAATTTATTGGCTGAAATTCTACCTTTAACCCTAGCTTTTCTCCTACTGCCTTAGCTAAATCAATATCAAACCCCACTAATTCACCCTTATCATCTCTAAAACCCATTGGTGCAAAAGTATCGTCTAACCCAATAACTAGTTTTTCCGGCAGCTTATCTTCACCAGCTGACTCACTAACTTTACTACTTTCTTTTTTACCACACATTAATATACTAAGTACGAATATCAACGATAAAATAATTCTCTTCATAGACACCTTCCTTTCAAACAAATATATAATAAAAAAAATTCTCTCAGTTCCCTGAGAGCTTTTTTATAAGAACTAAATAAAACAAGTTTCAGAAAGCATCACAGGTAAGACTCAAATTAAAACATTCTAACAAGAGTCTGTACCACTACTGCACAAACCCTTACCTATGATGACACATGCTTTCAAAAACTTTCTCTACCATTTTAGTTCCTCCTAAAGTATTCTATTATACGTAAATTATAATAAAATGAGCATTAAATGTCAATAGTAACGTAATATATATTATTTATATCAACTATATAATATGTCTATGGTAGAGAGTTACCAGCTTCTAAATAAGGTATTTCTCTACTCTTTTTCTATAAAACTTAAAATTTTATTTCTTGCTACTGGATGTTTTGACATTTTGTAAAATACTCTAAAAGTTATTAATACATCATATAGACTTTCATGTAAGTTTTCCTCATCAAATGGTATATTATAAAATTTAGCACATTCATTAAGTTTTGGCCACTTATAAGTTCCATAATATTCATTTATACCTGCTTTTACTATTTCTATATTTTCCATCATAGTATCAAACTGATTTTTTAGAATAAATGGTACAAAACTTCTGTCAAATTTTATATTATGTGCCACAAAATGAAATGTATTTTCACAAAAGCTGTAAAATGACTCAATATCATCTTTAAAATGCATAGGATATTCATTATTAGATCTTTTTGCTTCAATGGCTTCATCAGTCAATCCATTTACATTTATTGCTCCAAAATTAATTTCTTCTCCTGGATTTCTAAAATAAAACCTGTTATATTCTCCTACTTTTTCCCATTTCTGCGTTTCTTTATTATAATTTACTTTTATTGCTGACATAGATAAAACAGAACTTCCCACTTTTCCATTTGTCTCCACATCAAAAAAAACTATATTCTTTGACATCATTCCCACCTCAAGTCTAACTCAATTTACATATATTATATTTCATTTAGAAAATTTTTTCAAATATACTTTTTTAAAGTAAACAAAAATTTTATTCCCTTGTCAATATTTACAGCGCCATATCTGCTTTCACATTTTTCTAAAATTGACTTTACTATAGATACTCTAAGTCCAATATCATCATATTTTTATTTCTTGCTTACTTCTTCTAATTCACTAACTTGAAAAGCAAAGCAATATTGAAAATCTTAAAATATATAATAATAAACTAAAACATAAAGGATCGCCTTTTTAGACAATCCCTTATGTTTATTTTAATATTTCCATTTCCTTTACTACTATCTGTGCGGTGGTCTTCCATGATTATCTCCATGTGGTCTCGATGGACGTGAAGGTCTTGGAGGACTTGGCGGTCTCGATGGTCTTGGTGGCCTTGCAGGCGGCCGGGATGGCCGTGGTGGATTATATGGAGGCCTATACGGCGGTCTGTAAGGCGGTCTATATGGTGGTCTACTGCTTGGATACCTTCTATATGGTGTATTATAGCCATAATCATCGTATATACATGAAGTTGTTGTTAATAGTAAAACTAAAAATATTATCAACATTTTTATTTTTTTCATAATTTTCACCATTTTCTATTATTAAATTCTTTAAAATTGGAATGCGTAACCTACTCCTAGAGTCACTCTAGAAACATTTAAGTTATGCTCTTCTGATCCGCTTCCATCTTTATAATCTATTTTTGCTTTGGCATAGTTTGCTTGATACATTAAATCAACTGTAACATTGTTTATTTGTACTCCTCCACCTATTCCATAATAGATTCCATTTTTTATCTTTGTATCATAAGATGCTGATGAATTTGTATAATCATAAGTATCGTAAGCATCATCATACCAGTCATACACTGATTGAGTTACTTTATCACTATAAGTTAGATCGTTCTTTTTTAAGTTAAATGAGTAACCTAAGTTAGCCTTTACATACGGCTTTATATTTTTATTTCTAGTATCAAATTCATATTTTGCAGTTACATATAATGGGATACTGTCATAATAAACTTTGTCATCATATCCTACAGTATGCTCATAGTAATCTCCATATCCGTCATACCAGCTTCCTAAAAGTACATTTTTACCTTCTGCCTTAGCATGCCCTTGATATGCAGTTCCTACTCCTATTAAAAAGTTTGGTGTTACATTTTTTAAATACTCTACTCCTAATTCATAACCAAGACTATCATTTCCTGAATCCCCTGTTATGTAATCTGACATTCCGCTAAAATTGCTATATACATCTAGCCCACCTCTAATAATAACTTCATCTGAAAATGTTAACATTGATGATACTACAAATAATCCAGCTAATAATTTTTTCATATTTTCCTCCTAATAATAATTTCTTTATATTATACTATCATTTGTGTGTGAAGTTAATGTGAATTGAACTGAAAAAAATTATATTATTTAAATAAAAAAATAACCAGAAGAAAATATCTAGTTATTTTTACTCTTTACTTTTAAAACTGAAATGCGTAACCTACTCCTAGAGTTAGTCTAGAAACATTTATATCATGCTCTTCTGATCCGCTTCCATCTTTATAGTCTATTTTTGCTTTGGCATAGTTTGCTTGATACATTAAATCAACAGTAACATTGTTTATTTGTATCCCTCCACCTATTCCATAATAAATACCATTTTTTATTGTTGTATCATATGATGCTGATGAGTATGTATAATCATAAGTATCATAAATATCATCATACCAGTCATATACTGATTGAGTTACTTTATCACTATAAGTTAGATCATTCTTTTTTAAGTTAAATGAATAACCTAAATTAGCCTTTACATATGGCTTTATGTTCTTATTTCTAGTATCAAATTCATATTTTGCTGTTATGTATAATGGAATACTATCGTAGTAAACTTCATCATCATATCCAACTGTATGCTCATAATAATCTCCATAAGCATCATACCAGCTTCCTAAAAGTACATCTTTACCTTCTGCCTTAGCATGTCCTTGATACGCAACCCCTGCCCCTATTAAAAAGTTTGGTGTTACACTTTTCAAGTATTCTACTCCTAATTCATAACCAAGACTGTTATCTCCTGTGTCTCCAGTTATGTAGTCAGACATCCCATTAAAATCATTGAAGACATCTAATCCGCCTCTAATAATAACTTCATCTGAAAAAGCTAACATTGATGATACTACAAATAAACCAGCTAATAATTTTTTCATACTTTCCTCCTCATTGTTATTTTTTTTTTCATTTTAAATTTCAATTATTCAGTTACATTACTTAATTTTGATTCTATTTCTCCAAACAAGTGTGTGGAGTCTTACTTAGTATATTATTTCGCTTACTAAGACACTTACTTTAATCCTTGATAAAGCTGTAAAATAAATCACTCTTTAATTTTATAACTTTTAAACTTAATTGGAAAAAAGTGTCTCACATCAATATATCATTTTTTTTGTATTTTTGTCAATCCATAATTTATAGGGTCTTTATCTACTTGATATTGAAATTTTCAAATACATATTATACTGGAATTTCACAACTCAGATTATAAAATTTTTATATCTAACTTAACTTATATTTTGCCAATATCTTTTCTATAATACATGCCATCAAAATGAATCTTCATTATATTTTCATATGCTTTTTCCCTTGCTAATTCCAAACTTTCTCCTGTTCCTATTACATTTAAAACTCTTCCACCTGCTGTTAGAAACCTATTTTCAAGTTTTTCAATTCCTGCAAAGAATACTAAATTAATATTTTCATCAAAAGTAACTTCAATTCCTGTCTTATACTTTTCTGGATATCCAGAAGAAGAAGCTACAATACAACAAGAATATTTCTCCTCCCATACAAGTTTCTGATTATATAATTCTTTCTCAAAACAACTTTCAATTATGTCTAATAAGTCACTTTTTAATAATGGAAGTATTGCCTGTGTTTCAGGGTCACCCATTCTCATGTTATATTCTAATAAATAAACACCTTTTTTAGTTATCATAATTCCAAAGAAAATCACTCCTTCAAAGTCCATTTCCTCTTTTTTTATTCCATCTAATGTTGGTTCTAATATTTTTTTCTGAAATTCCTCTAACACTTCCTCTGTCACATATGGATTAGGAGAAATGACTCCCATACCTCCTGTATTTAAACCTGTTTCATTTTCATAAATTTTCTTATGATCCTTTGCTGCTAACATAGGCAGTATAACTCTAGAGTCTGTAAATGATAAAATAGAAGCCTCGTATCCTTCCAAAAACTCTTCAATAACAACTTCATCTCCTGCATGACTAAATTTTTTATCTATCATTATTTCTCTAACAGCAGTCTTAGCTTCCTCCTTATTTTGTGCTATTATAACTCCTTTCCCAGCAGCCAGTCCGCTAGCTTTAACCACCACAGGAAACTCTATTTTTTCTAAATACTCTAAAGCTTTTATACTATCAGTAAAAACTTCGTATTCTGCTGTTTTTACACCATATTTATTCATAAATTTTTTAGAATAAACTTTGCTTCCTTCTAACATAGCTGCTTTTTTATCAGGCCCAAAGATTTTTAAATTCTTCTCTTTAAACTTATCTACTATTCCTGCTACTAATAATTCTTCACTTCCCACTAAGGTTAAATCTATCTTTTCTTCTAGTGCAAATTTTAAAATCTCATCTGTATCCTTTATTTTTATACTTTCACCTTTTTCTAACAGATCAATTCCTGCATTTCCAGGAGTAACATATATATGTTTTATTTTTTTATTCTGCGATAATTTCCATGCTATAGCGTGCTCTCTTCCACCGCTTCCAATTATTAATATTTTCATTTTTTCTCCTTGTCTATATTAATGCTTAAAGTGTCTAATTCCAGTAAACACCATTGCTATTCCATATTCATCACAGGCATCAATAGATTCTTGGTCCTTAATAGAGCCTCCAGGCTGTATAATTGCTTTTATTCCAGCTTTTGCTGCTTCATCTATACAATCTCTAAATGGGAAAAATGCATCAGAAGCTAAAATTGAACCATCTCCTGCTCTTTCTAAAGCTTGCTTTGTAGCCCAAATTCTATTTGTCTCTCCTGTTCCTATCCCTTTAGCCATCCCATCTTTTACTACTACAATTGCATTTGATTTTACATGTTTAACTACCTTCATCCCCAACATCATATCTCTTTTTTCTACTACTGTAGGAGATTTTTTAGTTACTATTTTAAATTCTTTTATCATTTCTTTATTTACGTCCTGAACTAAAAGTCCACCGTCAACTTTCACATACTCTACGTTGTCTTGTGGTTTTCCAAGCTTTGTTTTTATTACTCTTAAATTTTTCTTACCTTTTAATATCTCTAAGGCTTTTCCTGTAAATGAAGGTGCAATTACTATTTCCAAAAATATCTGTGCAAGCTCGCTTGCCTCATCTTCTCCTACTTCTTTATTAAATGCTACTATTCCTCCAAATATAGATATTGGATCACATTCATAAGCCTTTTTATATGCATCATATGAGTTCTCCGCCACAGCCACTCCACATGGAGTAGAATGCTTTACTGCTGAGCAAGCTGCCTCTTCAAATTCATTTACTATTTTCCACGCTATATCCATATCACGTATATTATTAAAAGAAAGTTCTTTTCCATTTAATTGTTCAAAACTTTTCATTGATCCATCTTGCACTGTAGACACATAATATGCAGATTTTTGATGTGGATTCTCTCCATATCTTAAATCAAACATTTTTTCATATGATACATTTAAGTACTTTGGAAAATTTTCATCTAATAAAAACTCTGAAATAGCTGCATCATATGCAGAACAAAGATTAAAAACTTTTCCTGCTAATTTCTTTCTAGTATTAAAGCTAACATCTTTATTTTCTATTATTTCATCTTTTACAATCTTATAATCTGTTATTTCAGATATCACTATTACATCTTTAAAAGACTTAGCTGCTGATCTTAACATTGTAGGACCGCCTATATCTATAAACTCTACTTTTTCATCAAAGGTTTTATCCTTTTTTACTTCATCAAAGAATGGATAAAGATTTACTATAACTATATCAATTGGTTTTATCCCATTTTCTTCTATAGTTTTCATATGAACTTCATTATCACGTATCGCAAGTATTCCACCATGGATATTTGGATGGAGTGTCTTCACTCTTCCATCTAACATTTCTTTAAAATTTGTTATTTCAGAAACTTCTACCACAGGTATTCCATTTTCTTTTAAATACTTAAATGTTCCTCCAGTTGATATTATTTCCACATCATTTTCTACTAAAAATTTTGAAAATTCTAAAATATTTTCTTTATCATATACACTAATTAGAGCTCTTTTTATCATAATATACTCCTTAAATTTTTTAATTTATTTCTCTTATATATTTATTATCTTCCTGCTTACTTTAAGATCAGCATCTCTATAGCCTTAACTAAAACTCTATGTTCTTTCTCCAATACCTTGTCTTGAAGAGTTTCTGGACTCTCATTTTTTTCTACTTTTACTTTTTCTTGAATGATAATTTCACCTGTATCTATTCCAGAATCTACATAGTGAACAGTGCAACCACTTTCTTTTTCGCCATCTCTTATCACAGCCTCATGTATTTTCATTCCATACATACCTGCTCCTCCATATTTTGGTAATAAAGATGGATGAATATTTATGATTCTCTTTTCCCATTTTTTTACAAACTCTGAATTCAAAATTGATAAAAAACCTGCTAAGATTATATAATCTACCTTTCCTTCTAATAATTCATCTATTTTATCTGAAAGATTTCTTTTATATACAGCTTTATCTAAAACTTTTGTTTTTATCCCTACCTTTTCTGCCCTCTCTACTGCATAGCACACCCTGTCAGAAACGACACACTCTATGCTGCATTCCAATCTTCCAGACTTTACACTGTCTATTATAGATTGTAAATTTGAACCGCTTCCAGATACAAGAACAGCTATTTTAGACATATCTTATTATCTCCTTTTTCCATTCTTCCTATTTCATAAGCATTTTCACCATATTTTTCCAATTTAGCAATTATTTTTTCTTTATCTTTTTCTTTTACAATTAGTACAAAACCGACTCCCATATTAAATGTTCCCCACATTTCATCATCAGGAACACCTCTTGACTTTATATATTCAAAAATTTTAGGCACTTTTATTTTATCTTTATCAATTACTGCACATAAGCCTTCTGGAATAATTCTAGGAACATTCTCTATTAGTCCTCCACCTGTAATATGTGCCATTCCTTTTACTTTAAATTTTTTCAAAATTTTCAATACTGGTTTTACGTAAATCTTTGTAGGTCTTAATAAATACTCACCTATTTTTTCACCCTCAAACTCTTCATCTAAATCAGTCACTAATTTTCTTACCAACGAAAAACCATTACTATGTACTCCGCTTGACTCCAAAGCAATAAGAATATTTCCCTCTTTTATTTTTTCTCCATTAATAACTGCCTTTTTTTCTACCACTCCAACAGCAAAACCAGCTATATCATACTCGCCCTCTTCATAAAAACCAGGCATTTCAGCTGTTTCCCCTCCTACTAAAGCCATTTTAGAGTCCAAACATCCGTCCACAACTCCTTTTACAATCTCTGATGACACTTTAGCATCTAGCTTTCCACAAGCCAAATAATCTAAGAAAAATAATGGTCTTGCTCCATGACATAAAATATCATTTACACACATTGCCACACAGTCTATTCCCACTGTATCATATTTTTTAGTGTGAAAAGCAATTTTTAGCTTTGTTCCTACTCCATCTGTACCTGAAACTAAAACTGGATCTCTATATTTCCCTAATTTATATAATGATCCAAAACTGCCTAAATCATCAAGAACATTTTTGTTATAAGTACTTTTAACCATTTCTTTTATCAAACTTACACTTTTATATCCTTCTTCTTTGTCTACACCTGAATTTTTATAAGTTATCATTTAATTCCTCCAAAGATAAATTTTCTACTTCATTTATTGGGTATTTCCCTGTAAAGCATCCCATACAGAAATTGTTCCCGCCTAATGTTTTTCTTAAATTTTCTAGTGATAAATAATCCAACGAATCAGCATCAATCTTTTTTCTTATCTGTTCTATAGTCATTTCATTTCCAATTAATTCTTTTTTAGTTGCTATATCAATTCCAAAATAACATTCGTTTTTTACTATTGGTGAAGCTGATCTAAAGTGAATCTCTTTTGCACCTGCTTCTCTTAACATTTTAATTAATTTTTTTGAAGTTGTTCCTCTTACTAACGAATCATCTATTACAACAACCCTTTTTCCTTCTACTACTTTCTTTATTGGATTTAACTTCACTTTTACAGCCTTTTCACGTAGTTCTTGAGTAGGACTTATAAATGTTCTTCCTATATACTTATTCTTTACTAAACCTATACCATACGGAATTTTACTCTCTTCTGAATATCCTATTGCAGCTGGAATTCCTGAATCTGGAACACCTATTACCACATCAGCTTCTATGGGATTTTGTCTGTATAAATACTTTCCCGTTTCATGTCTCACACTATACACATCTATACCATCAATTTTAGTATCCGGCCTTGCAAAATATATATATTCAAAAGAGCATGGAGCTTTATGAGTATTTTCCGCATATTTTACAGATTCTACTCCATTGCTATCTATAATTACTATTTCCCCCGCTTCTATATCTCTTATGAACTTTGCATCTACTGTATCTAATGCACATGTTTCAGATGATAAAAAATACATGCCATCTTTTCTTTGTCCAAGGCATAATGGTCTTATTCCATGTGGGTCTCTTACACCAATTAGCTTATTATCCACAAGCATAACTAATGCAAATGAACCTTTTATAGTCTTCATTGTCTTTATTACAGAGTCTTTTATTCCATTAGTAGAGTATCTTGCTAATAAATTCAAAATTACTTCTGTATCTGTAGTTGTTTGAAATACAGCACTTTCATTTTCCAGTTGTTTTTTTATCTCATTAGTATTCACAAGGTTTCCATTATGAGCTATTGATAATTGCCCTAATTTTGAATATCCACCTAATGGCTGAGCATTCATTATTGATGAACTTCCAGTAGTAGAGTATCGTACATGGGCAATAATTGCATTTCCTTTATTATTTTTTAGATCTTTTTCTAAAAATACTTCTGAAACTAGGCCCATACCTTTTATTGTTTCAAAGATCCCATTATTACTTATAGTTATTCCAGCACTTTCCTGTCCTCTGTGTTGTAATGCATAAAGTCCATAATAACCTATTCCCATTAAGTCATCTCTTACGTCATTTGAATATGCTGCAAAAATTCCACATTCTTCTTCCATTTTATCTCTTATAATATAGTTATCTTCCATTTTCATAATTTATGCCTCAAGTCTTTTTAAAATTTCTATATAAGCTTCTTCTATTCCACCTAAATCCTGTCTAAATCTATCTTTATCTAATTTCTTACCAGTTTCCTTATCCCATAATCTACATGTATCTGGTGTTATCTCATCAGCAAGTAGTATTTCACCTTTGGCATTTTTACCAAATTCAATTTTAAAATCTACTAATATTATTCCTTCTTTATCAAATAATTCCTTTAAAAAATCATTTATTTTTCTTGTTATTTCATATATTTTTTCAAGCTCTTCATATGTTATAAGATCCATTGCCACTGCATGATGATCATTTATTAAAGGATCTCCGAAGTCATCATTTTTATAACAAATTTCCAGTATTGTATTCTTAGGCTTAGTTCCATCAGCTATTCCCAACCTTTTTGACATAGAACCTGTTATTATATTTCTTACTATGACCTCTAAAGGAAATATCTTTAATTTCTCACAAAGCTGATCTCTATCATTTAATTTTTTTATAAAATGCGTTCTTATTCCTTTTTCTTCTAATCTTTTAAATAATAAAGTTGTTATCTGATTATTTATAATTCCTTTATCTTTAATACTTCCTTTTTTTTCTCCATTTCCAGCTGTAGCATCATCTTTATAATGTATGATTACCGAGTTTTCATCATCTGTAGAATATATTTGTTTAGCTTTTCCTTCATATAAAAAATCTCTCTTTTCCATCTTATCCTCCTAAAATTTATATTATTAATATTCTTATTATTGCTTTGCTTCTTTCTATAGTTCCACTCCATCTCCATTTTCAATAATAAACTGTTTTTTCATCTCTTTGCGAAAATTAATAAGCTTTTCTTTTAACAAAGGGTATTTTAGAGCTAATATCTGTACAGCCAGCATTCCTGCATTATAAGAATTATTTATTCCCACAGTTGCCACAGGAATAGATTTTGGCATTTGAACAATAGAAAACAGTGAATCTAAGCCATCTAAACCAGCATCTAAAGGAACACCTATTACAGGTAAAACTGTCTTTGAGGCTATTACTCCAGGAAGATGAGCTGCTAATCCTGCTCCAGCAATAATAACTTCTATATCTTTTTTTTCAAGATTTTCCAATACTTCTTCTAATTTTTCCGGAACTCTATGGGCCGATAATATATGTGCTTCGTATTCTACTCCAAATTCTTTAAAACACTTTGCTGCTCCTCTCATTTTTTCAGTATCTGATTTACTTCCAAAAATTATTGCTGCTTTCATATTTCCTCCTCATATAATTACATTTAATAAAGTTAATTAAATATTACTAAACTATTCTATTGAATCTATTGAAAATACTTAACTCCATTTCTAAAAATATTCTGATCTTTATTTCCAATAATATTTTTATATAGATCTATTCCTGTTCTTTCAGAATGACCCATTTTACCTAATATTTTTCCATTTTCAGAAATCATTCCTTCTATTGCATAGTCAGAATCATTAGGGTTATATTGAGAATCCATTGTAGGATTACCATCTTGATCAACATATTGAGTTATTATTTGTCCATTTTCAAACATCTTTTTTGCCATCTTTTCATCTATAATAAGTCTTCCTTCTCCATGTGACATAGCTATTTGATGTACATCTCCTACTTTAATTCCATTTAGCCAAGGAGAGTTATTAGAAATCACCTTAGTAGATACCATTTTAGATACATGTCGTCCTATACTGTTATATGTAAGTGTTGGCGACTTTTCTTCTAATTTTGTTACTTTCCCATATGGTAAAAGACCAGATTTAATTAATGCTTGAAATCCATTACAAATACCTAATACTAATCCATCTCTTCGTAAAAGCTTTTCTATAGCTTTGGATATATTTTTATTTCTCAATACAGCTGCTATAAATTTAGCTGATCCATCAGGTTCATCTCCAGAACTAAAGCCTCCGGGAAGCATTAATATTTGTGAGTTATTTATTGCTATTATTATCTTATTTATTGAGTCTTCAATGTTTCTTTGAGTTAAATTATTAAATATCACTACATTAGTTTCTGCACCTTGGCTGTTAAAAGCTTTTACAGTATCATATTCACAATTAATTCCTGGAAATACTAATATTGTAACTCTTGGCTTTGCTATGGAAAATTTTGTTGCTTTTATTTTATTTAATATTTCATTTTTAATTGGTATTTCTTTTACTATCTCGATTTTTTTATGTAGCCTTGTTGAAAATACTGGTTCTAATTTAGATGTCCATCTTTCTATTAGGTCATTTAAAGAAATTTTTATTTCATTTATCATTATCTTTTCTTCTTTTATAGTTTCTCCAAGTAATACCGCATTTTTATATTTTAATTCTTTAGTACTCTCTACAATCACAGCACCATAATTAAAATTAAATAATTCATTTTCATCAAAACTTATTTTAGCTCCAATTTTATTTCCAAAGCACATTTTAGATATTGCTTCAGCCACTCCTCCATACTTTAATGCCATTGCAGAAACTATCGTTTCCTCTAAAATACCTTTATGTATCTCCTCATAATTTTCTTTTATTTCATCAAAATGTGGCATTTGCTTAGAATCTATTTTATGCCTTATCAAATATACCTTATTTCCACATGATTTAAATTCTGGTGATATTACTTTACTTGCTTTTAGTGTATTCACTGCAAATGAAATTAATGTTGGCGGTACATTCAAATCATTAAAAGTTCCACTCATAGAATCTTTTCCACCTATAGCAGGAATAGAAAATTGTTTTTGTGCATGTAGTGCTCCTAATAAAGCTGCTAAAGGTTTTCCCCATTTTTTTTCGTCTTCACCCAAACGTTCAAAATACTCTTGAAATGTAAACTTTATATCTTTATAATTTCCCCCAGAAGCTACTATTTTTGATACAGATTCTATAACTGCGTAAACAGCTCCGTGAAATGGGGACCATTTAGAAATTTCTGAATTATATCCATATGCTGCAGCTGATGCTGTATCTGTAAATCCTTCTAAAATTGGGAATTTCTGTATAGAAGTATCTGATGGTGTCAGCTGATACCTCCCGCCATAAGGCATTAGAACAGTAGAAGCACCTATTGTAGAATCAAACATTTCCACTAAACCCTTTTGTGAACACACATTTAATAAAGAAATATTATTTAAAAATTTGTCTTTTAAAGTCTCACCATTTACTTTTTTATTTTCAATTGGATTTTTCTTTTGAGGGGTTTCAATAACTGCTTTAGCCTTTGCTGATGCTCCATTTGTATTCAAAAAATCTCTTGATATATCTACTATCTTTTTATTTCTCCATTTCATTACTAATCTATTTTTATCTGTGATTCTTGCCACTATTGTAGCTTCTAGATTTTCTTTTTCTGCTAATTCCATGAACTTATCAGAATCTTTTCTACTTACTACTACTGCCATTCTCTCTTGTGACTCTGATATTGCCAGCTCTGTTCCGCTAAGTCCTATATACTTCACAGGAATATTATCTAAACTTATCTCCAAGCCGTCAGCCAGCTCTCCAATTGCTACCGAAACTCCACCAGCACCAAAATCGTTACATTTTTTTATTAATTTAGTTACTTCTATATTTCTAAATAATCTTTGTATTTTTCTCTCTGTTATTGCATTTCCCTTTTGTACCTCTGCACTTGATTTCTCAAATGAATCATGAGAGTGTTCTTTTGACGAACCAGTTGCTCCACCACACCCATCTCTTCCTGTCTTACCTCCTAGTAGTATGACAAAGTCACTTTTCAAAGGTTTCTCTCTTCTTATATTTTCTATTGGTGCAGCACCTACTACAAGACCTACTTCCATTCTCTTGGCCTTATATCCATCATCATATATTTCAGAAACATGAGAAGTTGTAAGTCCTATTTGATTTCCATATGAAGAAAAACCATGAGCTGCCTTTGTAGTTATAACTTTTTGTGGTAATTTCCCTTTTAGTGTATTTTCTATTTTTTCTAATGGGTCTCCTGAGCCACTCACTCTCATAGCTTGGTATACATAAGTTCTTCCAGATAATGGATCTCTTATAGCCCCTCCAATACAAGTAGAAGCTCCTCCAAATGGCTCTATCTCAGTTGGGTGATTATGAGTTTCGTTTTTAAACTGCATAAGCCACTTTTCTATTTTTCCATTTATATCCACATCTACAAATACAGAACAGGCATTTATTTCATCTGATACTTCTAGATCATCTAACAGACCTTTTTTTCTTTGTTCTTTTCCAAATATTGTAGCTATATCCATTAAAGTTATTGGTCTATTTTTTTCCTTTTCTTCAAATAAATATTTTCTGCTTTCTATATATCCGTCAAAAGCCTCTTGAAATAATTTTTCATATTTACCATTTTCGAATTCTATATTTTCTATTTTTGTCTCAAATGTTGTATGTCTACAATGATCAGACCAATAAGTATCCAAAACTCTTATCTCAGTTTCACTAGGATCTCTTTTTTCTTCATCTTTAAAATATTCTTGTATAAATTCTAAATCTTCTTTTGACATTGCCAAATCTAATTTCTTTCTAAATCCTTCTAGCTTCTTATTATTATAATCTATAAATCCATCATAAATTTCTATATTCTCTTTATTTTCAGTATCTTTATTTTCCTCTAAAATCTTCAAATCTTTTTCTTTCATTTCTATTGTATTTACATAATATTTTTTTATCTTTTCTATTTCTTTATCATCTAATTCTCCACTTAATATAACTAACTTCCCACTTTTTATACTAACATTTCTATTTTTTTTAGATAGTAATCTCATGCATTGAACAGCAGAATCAGCCCTTTGATCATACTGTCCCGGTAAATACTCTACTGCAAACCATATTTTCCCCTTTAAATTTATGCTCTCCCATACATTATCAAC
>JAGOZX010000087.1 GCA_018058425.1 Sebaldella sp. | reverse complement strand
GATATTTATTACTTAAAAATTTGTAGTGAGTGTGGTTTTACAGAGATGTACTCAGCAAAAGTTATGGATAAAATTGATCGTGCTGCTGTCGAATATTAAAAAAATATTTTTTAATGATAAGGATATTTTAAACAAAGAGGATCTTATAGAGGGTAATATATCTAGTAGTAGTTTGCTTCATTTTAGAAGAAAGATGAGCCTAAAAAAAATTAATAATATATATTATTTTTGGAATTATGATAAGGATTTTAAAACTTTAGTTTCCACTATGAAATTTAAGAATAAAAAGGGATTGGCAGTAGAAATTTCTGAATTAATAAAAGAAGGTATTATTTTTGTCTTAGAAAAAGAAAAAATAGATTATATTATACCAGTACCTATTAGTAAAGAAAGAAAAATAGAAAGAGGTTTTAACCAAGTAGAGATCATTTTAGATGAGCTAAAACTTCAGTATTTGGAAATCAAAAGGATAAAGAATACTAAAAAAATGTTTCAAATTTTGGAAGAAAAAAAAAGAGATGAGAATATAAAAAATAGTTTTTGTATTACAACAGATGCTGATTTAAATAATAGAAGTATTTTATTATTTGATGATATTGTTACCACTGGATCAACTTTAAGAGAGATAAAAAAAGAATTACAGAAAGTATATAGCGTAAAGAAAATAATTGTTTTGACCTTAGCAGCTGCAAGAGAAATAAAGGTTAATAAAGGAGAGATATAGAGTTTTTACTATAATTATAAAATCAAATATGTTTTTTTAAAAATTGAATATATTTATAAATGAAAACCTTCTATAAACACTGAAAGATAAGATGAAAATATAAAAAGATAACTGTGTAATAATTTTAGGAAATTAAATTAGAACTATTTCTGGACAGAATCTGAAAAATAATGATAAAATGTAAAAATATATGAACATTTTATCAGTGATTTATTTTTTAGATGTATTCATAATATAAAATAATAACAATATAGAAGATATATAAATTAATTATATTATCAATATAGCATTGATGATTCAGAAAGAATAAAAGTCAATAAGGGAGAAGTATAAAATATGAAAAAATTGTTACTGTTAACAACAATTCTTCTTGCTTTTTTTACACTATTTGCAGAAGAGAAAAAAGAGGAGATTATACCTAAAATAAGTGAAAGAAGAGATAATTATATAGATACAGCTTCTATTTACCACGAAGAAACTACAAAGTATAGAGTAGATAATAATGACACAGTTAGAATACTTTTAGATGTGAAAAATAATGATCTTGAAAAAATACAGCTCGTATATGGTGATAAAAAAGCAGAAATGAGCAGTTTTGGATATTATAAAGGAAAAGAGATATTTTCTGTAGAAGTTCCAAATGAAGGATTTTCATATTACTTTATTTTAGAAGATGGGCAAACTAAGTATTATTACGGACAAACACAAGGTAAAGATGAGCTTAGTATTGAGAGTTTTAACTATGTAAAGAGTGATGATTTTACATATATGCCAGAATGGGCTAAATCAGCAGTAGGCTATCAAATATACATAGATGGATTTAGAAACGGAAACTATGATAATGATCCTATTTTTAATGAATTCGGAACAAATAACTTCAAGGCACCAACAGGGAGTATTAGATCAGGGACTTTAAAACAAAATTTAGTCACTGCAAATTGGAATACAAATTTGTCAAATAGAGAATTTAGTGTACATCCATGGACTGAAAACTATGAATCATTAGATCCTTGGGAAGAAAATGCTGCTAATGAAACTAAAACTTATACTAGAGCTTATGGTGGAGATTTAGCAGGAATAATAGAAAAGTTAGACTATTTAAAAGGATTAGGTGTAGATTATATATTGATATCACCGCCATTTTACTCATTTTCAAATCATAAGTATGATTCTATATATTTAAACCATGTGGACCCTACATTTGGATATTTGGAGCAAACAGGTACAAATGAAGGAATGGATATAAAAGGAAAGGTTACAAATACAAATGGTGCGAGAGAGCTAGATTTATTAGTTTACAATCCTCAAACAGATAAAAATTTCCTGGATGAAACAACAGATCCAAAAACATGGACATGGACAAATTCGGATATAATGCTTGCTAAACTTGCAAGAGAAGCACATAAAAGAGATATGAGAGTGGTGCTGGAAGTTTCACCAGATGTAACTTCAAATAAATTTTTTGCTAATTTAAATCCTAAATATAATAAATGGTACAGAAATAAATCAGATCTTAGATTAGATTTAAATAATTCAGAAGCTAAAAATTATGTTTTTAATTCATTAAAAAAATGGATTTTAGGACCAGATGAAGTATTTAAAACATATGAAGATGATGATGGAATAGATGGAATAAAGTATTCTTATTATAGAAAAGAAAATAAAAAAGCTTTAACTGAAATCACAAAAAAGCTAAAGGAATTCAAACCTGAAATACTAATTTTAGGGGAACAGGATAGAAATCCAGAAGATGATATAAAAATGGGTCTTTATGATACTGGAATAGACTATAATTTTATTGATAATGTTATAAAGTATGTAATTAATAGTAATGTTAATTACAAAATAGATAATGTAGAGTTTGCCTCAAGATTAGCAGAAGTATATAAAAGATATTCAAAAGATAAAATTTATGGTGTGGAAGTATACCTAGATTCTTTAGGTACAGACAGGATTTTTTCAGGTATTATAAATCCTAATAGAGTATTTGATAGAAATAATAATAATTCTCAAGGATATAAAAACATAAGACCCGATCTTTATGATGGTGGTGCTGTTAGTAAATTAAAAATGATAGTAACTATGCAAATGATGTTACCTTCAAGCCCAGTGATATATTATGGAGATGAGGTAGGTATGTGGGGTTCTGATTTTCCAAGGAACAGAAAACCAATGCTTTGGGAAGACTTAATGCCTTATGATAATGAGAGTGATGATATATCTAAGTATCAAGACAGACTCAGAAATATGCCAGAACAGGTTGTAGTTAATGAAGTAGAAGGGAAGATATATTATCCAGTAGCAATTAATCAGGAAATAAAATCTTTCTATGAAAAAATATTAAAAATTAGACAGGATCATAAAGAATTAATTAGAAATTCTGAATTTAAAATATTAGAAGTATACAATGATCCAAAGACAAAGGCTAGAATTGATAATCTTACTTCTTATTATATTGCTGAGGAAAAGAGAAAAACAGCAACATATCAAAAAAAAGTAGTAGATATAAAAAGGCCTAATGTAGATTTTATAAGTTATGAGATGACAAATGGAAAAGAATCAATGTTAATAATTATAAATAATAGTTCGGATAGATATATGATAAAGGCTTTAGTTCCTAAATTATTTGGAAATTATAAAGATTTAATGAATAACAAAAAGTACTTTATATCTGATAGAACAATAGAAGTTACTTTAAAACCGTATGATGTAATGGTATTATATTCGAAATAGTTTTAGGAGACTTGAGATAGAGAAGAAGGGGCTCCTTTTAAGGAAACCCTTCTTTTTAAATTGTTGTAAACCTATGAATGAAAGAGTATACAATAATAAAATAAAATGCTTACAGATAATTGAGATTATCAGAAGAATCCCTAAAAAATAATTTTTTCAATAATACAAAAACTCTAAAAATATAAATTAAAAAAACTTTCCTTTTTTTAAACATAAGAGATTAAAAAATCTTTATATAAAAAAAATATAATTTTTTTTACTTAATTGAACCTAGAGAAAATAACTAATCTAAAAGTTTTTATTATTTTTTTTGAAAAAGTGCTATTGACAAAAAATAAAAGTGAGGTATACTATTGACATATAAAGTAAACGTTTACTCAAAATGAAGGGAATATATACTATGGATGCAAAAGAAAAGGTATCTATTATAGATATAGCCAAGAAGTGTGGAGTTTCAATTGCAACTGTATCAAGGGTTTTAAATAAGAATGGAAGATATTCTAAAGAAACAGAAGAAAAAATTTTAAAAGTTATAGAAGAATATGGCTATAGAAGAAATGTAAATGCTAAAAGTCTACGAACAAAAAAAACTCAAACAATAGGAGTAATTGTTCCAGATATTACTAATGAATTTTTTGCTAAAATAATTCAGTCAGTAGAAAAAAATGCAATGAAATATGATTATTCAGTATTTGTATGTAACACAGACGAAGATGAAAAAAGAGAGCAGATACAAGTAAAAAATCTATTAGAAAAATTTGTTGATGGAATAATTTATATTTCTGGAAGAACAGATTCAGGTGAAAAGGTAGAAGAAAATATTGGAATTCCAGTAGTATATATAGATCGTTATATTTCAGCATCTAAAATGTACATCCAGTCTGATAATGTGGAGGGAGGCTATCTTGCCACAA
This sequence comes from Sebaldella sp., assembly GCA_018058425.1. GTDB lineage: Bacteria > Fusobacteriota > Fusobacteriia > Fusobacteriales > Leptotrichiaceae > Sebaldella. Next base: position 8,873 of record JAGOZX010000087.1, on the reverse strand, counting down.
AGGAGCTTTTAGATAAAGGGTGTAAAAAAATAATGATACTAAAAGATTCTAGAGGAATTTCATCAATAGTAAGCAGGTATAATGGTTATGAAAATGCTTTAAGGGAAGCAGGAATATCGATTGATGATAAATTAATCTGTAATGTAAATAAAGTTGATCATGTACATGCTAAATCTGGAATTTTAAAAAAAATAAATTCTGGTGTAGAATTTGATGGTATTTTTGCAACAAATGATTGGATGGCTATTGGAGCAATAAGCGCACTAACAGAAAAGAAGATAAGAGTTCCAGAAGATGTAAAAGTTGTAGGATTTGATAATATGGCAATTAGTGAATTAACAGTGCCTACAATAACAACAATTAATCAAGATTCGGAAAAAATGGGAGAATATGGAATTGAGATTCTTATGGACATGATAACAAATAAAAACAATAGTGTAAGAAATATTAGTGTTCCAGTAACATTGGTAAGAAGAAACACAACAGGATAAAGTTTTATACTTTTTGAGTAAAGCTTTTCTCAGAAGAGTTCAAGAATTTAATTAAAAAAAGAAATAACATAATAATTTATAGATTTAAAATTAGGCAAATATAAAATTTTGAGAATAAAAGGAGTAAACCTTATCTCAAAAATAGAAATATAAAAAAATATGCCTGTAATAGTGTGAAGTGGTCAAATGTTAACTATTAATTATGGTCTTAAATTTTATAAGTAAAATATATTCAGAATGAGGTATTCAATTATGGGAAGTTTAGAAAAACTAGTTGAAATGAGGAATATTACTAAGAAATTTTCAGGAGTAACAGCATTAAATGATATTTCTTTTGATATTAGACGTGGTGAGGTACACATACTCTTAGGTGAAAATGGTGCTGGGAAATCAACACTTATGAAAATTTTAAGCGGTGCATATCAGCCAACTTCGGGGACAATAGTTCTAAAGGGTAAGGAATATGACCAATTAACACCAAAAGATTCATATGAAAATGGAATAAGTATTATTTATCAAGAATTAAGTGTAATTAATGAATTATCAGTACAAGAAAACTTATTTGTAGGGAAACTTCCAACTAAAAAAGTTCTTGGATTGAACATCGTTGATTATGGAAAAATGAAAGAGATAGCAACTGTATTAACAAAAAAGGTTGGACTTGAAAGAGATCTAAATACATTTGTAGAAGAATTAAGCATTTGTGAGAAACAACAGTTGGAGATAGCGAAATCCTTAGTTTCAGATGCAGATATTATAATTATGGATGAACCAACTACTTCATTAACGCAAGAAGAAACAGATCAATTATTTAAAATAATAAGACAGTTAAAGTCTGAGGGAAAAGGAATAGTTTATATCTCTCATAAGTTAAAAGAATTAAAAGAAATTGGTGACAGAGTAACAGTATTAAAAGATGGAACATATGTAGGGACAAGAAATGTATCAGAGGTAGAAGTAAAAGATTTAGTAACTATGATGGTAGGAAGAGAAATAAAATCAAGATATCCATCAAATAATCCTAATTTAGATAAAAATAAGATTATCTTTGAAGCAAAAAATATTACAAGAAAAGATGAAAGAGTAAAAAATGTATCATTCAAGCTTCATGAAGGTGAAATAATAGGCTTTGCAGGGCTAATAGGTTCAGGTAGAAGTGAACTGATGAATGCTGTATTTGGTGCTGACCCTATAAAAACAGGAAGTATTTCATTATTTGGGAAAGAAATGAAGCCTAAAAATGAATATCAATCTATAAAAAACGGAATTGCATTTGTTACTGAAAATAGAAGAGAAACTGGATTTTTTCATAACTTTGATATAAAAGAAAATATTTCGATACTTCCATTTATAAAAAACTCTAAATTACGAGGAACATGGGGATTAGTTAATAACAAGATGGAAAAGAAATATGCAGCTGAGGAAAAATCGAAGTTAAATATAAAGTGTTCTTCAGTAAATCAAAATATTACAGAGCTTTCTGGTGGAAATCAACAAAAGGTAATATTAGGAAAATGGATGGCAGCAGAATCTGAACTTATTATATTTGATGAACCAACAAAGGGTATAGATATAGGAAGTAAAAGTGAAATTTACACATTAATGAGAAAATTATCAGATGAGGGAAAAGGTGTATTAATGGTATCATCTGAATTACCAGAACTTTTAGCAGTATGTGATAGAATAGCTGTTTTTAAGGATGGGAACATAGCAGAAATATTAACGTCAGAAGAAGCAACAGAAGAAAAAATAATGTTTATTTTAACACATGAAGGAGATAATTAATTATGACAAAAGATTTTAATAGTTTATGGCAGAAATATGGGACATTTGGGATATTAATCATTGTTATGTTTGTATTTGGAGTAGGACAGCCTGGTTTGTTCTTTTCATTTGACAATATAACTCAGATAATACTACAAAGTTCTGTTAATATATTGATTGCATGTGGAGTATTTTTTGCAATATTAATAGCAGGAATAGATTTATCAGTTGGTTCAGTAATAGCGTTAACAGGAATGTTAACAGGAAAATTATTAGTATCAGGAATGAATCCTGTTTTGGCTATACTTATTGGTGGAATTTTCGCTGGAGCAGCAATAGGAGCTTTAAATGGGCTGCTTGTAAATTTAACAGGATTACATCCATTTATCATAACATTGGGAACACAAGCAATATTTAGAGGATTAACACTTATAATATCTGATGCAAAACCAGTATTTGGATTTAGTCCTGCATTTACAGATACTATAGCTGGAAGAATACCATTTTTTGGATTAAGTATACCTGTACCTGCATTAATTGCAATAGGAGTAGCTGCAATATTGGCATTTATTACAACTAAAACAAAACTTGGGAGAAATATTTATGCCCTTGGTGGAAATAGTCAAGCAGCATGGTTTTCAGGAATAGATGTAAAATTACATACATTAATAGTATTTATTATTTCAGGTGTTTGTGCTGGAATAGCAGGAGTAGTATCAATAGCAAGAGTAGGAGCTGCGGAACCGGGAGCTGGAGCAGGATTTGAAACATTTGCAATAGCAGCAGCAATAATAGGAGGAACTAGTTTCTTTGGCGGTAAGGGTAAAATATTTGGAGTAGTTATGGGTGGATTAATAATAGGAGTTATAAGTAATGGATTAAACCTTTTAACAGTACCAACTTATTATCAGCAAATAGTTATGGGAACACTTATAATATTAGCAGTAACAGTAGACAGATTATTCGCAACAAAAAAGAAGGGAGCTTAACATGAAAAAAATGATGTTTTCACCATCACTAATGTGTATGGATTTACTAGAAATGAAAGAGCAAGTAGCAATACTAAACGAGAGGGCTGACTTTTACCATGTAGATATAATGGATGGTCATTTCGTAAAAAATATTACATTATCACCATTTTTCGTATCAACATTAAAAAGAGTATCGAAGATACCAATAGATGTACATTTAATGACAGAATATCCAGATGATTATATTGAAGAACTAGCAAAAGCAGGAGCAGATTATATTTGTCCTCATGCAGAAACAATAAATAAAGATGCGTTTAGAATAATAAATAAAATTAAAGGTTTTGGATGTAAAGCAGGAATAGTATTAAATCCAGCTACTCCAATAGATTGGATAAAACACTACATTCATTTACTTGATAAAATAACTATAATGACAGTAGATCCAGGATTTGCAGGTCAGCCTTTTATACCTGAAATGACAGAGAAAATAAGTGAGCTAAAAAGATTAAAAGATGAAAATAATTATAAATACTTAATAGAAGTAGATGGATCATGTAACGAAAGAACTTTTGAAACTCTAACTAAAGCAGGAGCTGAAGTGTTAATAGTAGGAAGCTCAGGTTTATTTAATTTAGATGCAGATCTTCCAAAAGCTTGGGATAAAATGATCGACATCTATAATGAAAAAACTAAATAATAGCAGGTGAGAGTGTGATGCAAAAAAAATATATTTTAGGAATTGATATTGGTGGAACAAATTTTAGAATAGGAATGGTTTCTGATACTTATGAAGTAGAAGAATTCAAAATAAAACGAAGTGCCGTTTTACAAGATGGAGATTTTATCAAAAATTTAATACAAGAAATAAAGGAATATTTAGATAAATACAGTGATCAAATAGAAGCAGTAGGAATAGGCTTTCCATCTTGTGTAAGTAAGGATAAAAAATTCGTATATTCTACACCAAATATGAAAAGCTTAGATAATATAAACATAACAGATAAACTATCAGAAGAAATAAAAATACCTGTTTATATCAATAAAGATGTTAATTTCTTAATACTAAATGATATTGAGAAAAATAAAATTGAAAAAGATAAAGTGACATTAGGATTCTACATAGGAACAGGTTTTGGAAATGCAATATATATTAATGGAAAAACGTTAGAAGGCAAAAATGGAGTTGCTGGAGAGCTAGGACATATACCAGTTTTAGGAAGTGTGGATAAATGTTCATGTGGTAACACAGGATGTATAGAAATCTATGCTTCAGGTAAAAGTCTGCAAAAAATATTGAAGGAAAAGTTTATTAATGATAATATAGAGGAAGTATTTACAAAACATAATAATGATGAAATAATAAAACAGTATATAGAAACATTAGCTATACCAATAGCTACAGAAATTAACATATTTGATCCAGATTATATAATTATAGCTGGAGGAGTACCAATGATGAAAGATTTTCCAGTGGAATATCTAAAAGAGTGTGTATATAAACATGCTAGAAAACCGTATCCAGCAAATAATTTAAATATTATTTATTCAAAACATGATCAAAAGAGCGGAGTACTAGGAGCAGCCTACTATATAAGAGAAGAAATAAGTAATAAATAAAGTAGTTTTCAAAATTTTATTATAGATATAAAAAAATTAGGAGGAAAGTAAACCATGAAAAATATCATGAAAGTAGTATTTTTAATAAGTATGTTTTTATTTGTATCATGTGGTGGAGCTAAGGAAGAGAAAAAAGATACAACTGCCGCAGGAACTGAAAAACCAGCAGAAGGACAAGCAGAAGTAGCAATCATACTGAAAACTTTATCTAATCCATTTTGGGTGGAAATGAAAGAGGGAATAGAAAAAGAAGCAGCTGCAAAAGGAATTAAAGTAGACATATATGCAGTAGGTTCAGAAGAAGATATGCAAGAACAGTTAAAGATATTTGAAAATTTATTAGGTAAAGGTTATAAAGCAATAGGAGTAGCACCATTATCACCAGTAAATGTAATACCAGCAATAGTAGAAGCAAATAAAAAAGGTATCTATGTAGTTAATATTGATGAAAAAATAGATATGGAACAATTAAAAAAATCAGGTGGAAGTGTATTAGCTTTCGTTACTACAGATAATGTAAAAGTAGGAGCAAAAGGTGCAGAATACATCATAAGCAAATTAGCTGATGGTGGAGAAGTAGCAATAATAGAAGGTAAAGCAGGAAATGCATCAGGAGAAAATAGAAAACAAGGTGCAACAGAAGCATTTAAAGCAAATTCTAAATTTAATTTAGTAGCAAGTCAGCCAGCTGACTGGGATAGATCAAAAGCATTAGATCTAGCTGCAAACTTAATTCAAAAATACCCTAACTTAAAAGCAATTTATGCATGTAATGACACTATGGCATTAGGAGCAGTTCAAGCTGTAGCAAATGCAAATAAAACAGGGAAAATAATAGTAGTAGGAACAGATGGAGCACCAGAAGCAAGAGATTCTATTAAGCAAGGTAAATTAAGCGCAACAGTAGCACAAGATCCAGGAATGATAGGTGTAACTAGTTTAAATATTTTATTAGACGCTATCAAAAATAAACCAGCAATTTCACCAGATGTAGAAGCAAAAGAAGTACCAGTAGAATCAAACTTAATTTCACAATAAAGGAGAAATAAATGATAGCTTTAGGTAGTGACCATGTTGGTTATGAATTAAAGAAAATCATTATGGAGTATTTGGATGAAAAAGGTATTCCATATAAAGATTTTGGACATTATGATCAAGAAAGAACAGATTATCCTATGTTTGGTGAAGCAGTAGCGAGAGCTGTGGCATCCTCAGAATTTGAAAAGGGCTTAATATTTTGTGGCACAGGTGTAGGAATTTCTATAGCAGCAAATAAAGTAAATGGAATAAGAGCGGTAGTATGTAGTGACTGCTATACAGCAAAGTTATCAAGATTACACAATAATAGTAACATATTATCTCTTGGTTCAAGAGTAGTAGGTGCAGACCTAGCTAAGATGATAGTAGAAATATGGTTAGAAACACCTTATGAAGGTGGAAGACATCAAAAGAGACTAGATTTAATATCAGAAATAGAAAAAAAAGAATGTAACTAAACCCCTAAAATAGAAAAATTACGCCATAAACATTGCGATACATATAATATATATTAGAAAAAGATACATAATTTTAATTCACTGGAGAACTACTATAACATAGAGAGTTATCTTCAAAGAAGACGGGTCTGATTTTTCAGCCCCGTTTTTATTTTAAAAAGGGCTTCAATATAAATAAAAAAAATTGTAAATAAAGATAGGATTTTTTACTATTGACATTTTTGTGTAACAATTATACAATTACATTATAAAAAAATCCGTATATTATCAGGAGGTAATAAAATGGTTTTGTCCGATATAGATAATCAGATATTAAGCTCATATAAGACAATGGTAGATTCGTTAGCAGATTATCTAGGACCATCTTCTGAGGTGGTATTACATAGTTTAGAAGATTATAATAACTCAGTTATTAAAATTGCAAATGGTCATCATACAGGAAGAAAATTAGGAGCTCCTATAACAGATATTGCTTTAAAAATGTTATCTGAGATAAAAAATTCTAATGATAAAACTTGTAAAACATATTTCACTAGGGCTAAAAATGGAAATTCATTAAAGTCTAATACTACAGCTATTTATGGAGAAAATGGGAAGATAATAGGTCTTCTTTGCATGAACTTAAATTTAGATACTTCATTTGCTGAATTTGTAAGATCCTATTTTCCTGATAAAGATCAGACAGCTCAAAGTTCTCAGGAAAACAATGAGATTTTTGCTAATTCAACTAATGAGCTTGTTTTAAGTGCTTTAGATAACATAGTTTTCGAGGTTAATAATGATTCATTTGTTTCGTCTATAAATAAAAATAAAGAGATCATAAAAAGATTATATGATAAAGGAATTTTTAATATTAAAGATTCACCAAATTTGGTAGCAGATTATCTAAAAATTTCTAAAAACACAGTTTATTTACATTTGAGAAATTATTCAAAGTAATTTTTTAAATAAAATACTATAACAACTTAAAGATGTGCGTATAATCAGCCTCTTTACTAATTTTTGAATATAAAAAAAACTAACCTTCTAATAAAGAGGTTAGCTTTTAAAATTAAGATTTATATTATTGCGATTCTAAACATAATCATTAAGAATCAGAGCAAAATCATTTTAAAAAACTATTTTATGACTATGATATATTTGGAAATAAAGTATGGTTAATTTATTAAATAAGAGAATATATAAAAGAACAGCTGTTAAGTTTATAAGAAACAGCTGTTTTTTTAATATAATAATTATAGTTAAAATTAGGTTTTAAATATATATGTTATATATGCTTAGTGTTGTTTATATTTATGAAAATTAATAATAAGTGATTGCTACTGTGGGAAAGTTAATTTTTCTAAAAGTTAAAAGGTGTTATTTATCAACGAATCAAGCCATTAATTAAATTTTTTGTAAAAATTTTTTTGAAATTTTACACTTATATTTGAATGAAATGTGTAAGAAAAATTTAGAAAAAAAATGAATTAGGTGTTGACAATAGAAGTCAGATAAGATAAAATTGACTATCAGGTCACGGAATTTTTTGGGAGGATTGTTAATGAAGGAAGATAAACAAAAACGTATTATGGAAAAAGGGATTGAATTATTTTGTGAAGTTGGGTATTTAAATACAACTGTGGAGAAAATAACAAATTCTCTAAATATTTCAAAGGGGAGTTTTTATACGTATTTTGAAAGTAAGGAGGCTCTACTTTTAAGTATACTAGACTTCATGTATATCAATTATGAAAAAATTCTAAATAAATTGAGTGAAGATGTTGGATCAAAAGAATTAGAAGAAATTTTAGAGAAATATATTAACGTTATGTTTGATTCAATATTAGATAGTAAGAATATTATATCTTTAATTCAACAAGTTTTTACAAATGATTTTTTTAAATCTGAAAAGATAAAAAAAATAGTACATAACTTTAGATTAATGGATATAGAATTTATTAAGGAGTATATTTTTAAAAAGATTGATTTTAAATATGAGATGTTTGATTTGAATTTAATATCAGAGTATATAATTTCATCTATTCATACTTTCATTATTATTAAGATGAAAGAGGGAGAGATGGGATTTATTGTAGAGAATAAAGTCAGGATAGTAAAAGATATTAAGTTTTTGTTACTTTATGGAATACTAAAGGAGGAATTATGAAAAAGATAGTAACATATCTGGCCCTTTGTTTTAGCATTTTTTCTGCTGAAAAAATAACAATTCAAGAAGCAGCAGAAATGGCAGTAAAAAATAATAGAGATATAAAAATAGGGATTAAAGAACTGGAAAATAGTAATATTGATGTTCAAAAGTCATGGAAAGATTCATTTTTCAAGGTGAATTTCATTTCTAATGAAACATTTTTTACAGGAAACGCACCATCAAAGGCTTTGCCAAATACATCACAGTATAGCCAGTCAATAGCTTTAGAACAGCCGATTTTTGAAGGCGGAAATATAGCAGCAGGGATAAAAACAGCTAAAACAACTAAAACTTTATCTATGTATACACTAGAAAAAACTAAGAAAGATACTGTACTAAATGT
>JAGOZX010000027.1 GCA_018058425.1 Sebaldella sp. | reverse complement strand
GTACTGGAGGAATAAATATAGTTCACGAAGGTGAAATAAAAAGTACAGCCTTATCAGGTGAAAGATATGGGATTTATGCTATTAATAATGCAACTACAGGTGTTGCAACAGCTGATTCTAAGATAAAAACAGCAGCAAATTCAAAAATTGATTTGAGTTCTGGAAAAGGCGGAGTAGGAATATATGCCAATAAAAGTACAGTAACACATGGAGGAGAGATAAGTTTATTCTCTGATGGCACAGGATCAAGCAGTGGTTCTGGAATATATGTTTTAAATGATAGTGAAGTAGAAATAACAACTAGCGGAAGTGTAACAGTAGCTGGCGATAAAGGATATGGGTTATTTTTAGGAAATTCCAATGGAACGAATAATGGGATAATTAATGTAAATAAAGAATCGATAGGAATAAATGTAACAGGTACTGGAAAAATAGCAAATAACAATAATAATATCACTATAGGCGAAGCTTCGGCAGGACTATATATTGATGGTAATGCAACAGGAAATAATAATACAGGGGGAACTATAAACTCAGTATCAGATGATGCTTTAGGGATTTTTATAGGAACTGGAAGTACAGGGACAAATGCAGGTAATGTAACTCTATCAGGAAAAGAAGCTTCTGGGGTATATAACAAAGGAACTTTTACAATGACAGGAGGTACAATTACTGTAGACTCATTTGAAGGAGTGGGAATATACTCAAATGGAATGTCAACAGTAACAAATATAAATGGAGGAACAATAAATGTAAGTGATGGTGCGATTGGTCTTTATGCTAATAATGCTATTATTAACACAGCAGGAGGAACTACATATAATATTTCAGGAGGAGTAAACGGAAAGAGTGTTTTTGCATATAATTATGATAACTTAGGAAATATAACTACAGGAAAAATAAATCTAACTGGAACAGGTAATTCTAGAGTAAATATTAATGCAGGAGGAATTGCTTTTTATGTAAAAGGAATGTCTTTAGATAATTATATAGATAATCTGATTACAAATAGCGGGACAGGGAAACTTGAACTTGTAATGACTGATTCTAGCTCAAATCTTTATGTACTAGATAGCCCAGGTGGAGTAACGCAATTAAGTACAATTTCTTCTTTAGTTCCAGGAACAACATTGGGAACTGCAGGAAATGTAGTTATTTCAACTGGAAGTATTTCAGATTATGGACTTTTAACTCTTGTAAAAGGGGAGCTTGAAATAAATCAGGATGTTAATTTAGATTTAGCTTCAGATGCTTATAGAAAATCAGACTTTGTTAATTCTTCTGTAAAACTAAATGCAGGAAATATCTTATCAGGAAATGCTTTAAATGCCCTAGGAATAGGACAAAGGAATTATCTTGGAGGTACCCTAGCGAATTTATTCATAAAAAATTATGGAACAATAAATCTTACAGGTAGCGCTTCAACTGGGATAGCGGTAGACTATGGAGAAGTACTAAACTCTACAGGTGCATTAATAAGTGTAGCTGACAATGGTATAGGAATATATGCTGCAAATAGCTCAGAAGTTATGAACTCAGGAACGATTAACCTTACAAATAATGGTGTAGGAATATATGGTGCAAATTATTTTGATGGAGTAACAAATATGGGTTATGGAGCAAACAATATTGATATAACAAATTCGGGAAGTATAGTTTCTACAGGAACAACAGATAGAAATATAGGAATATACGCAAATAATATAGTAGTAACAAAACCAGATTCAAAAGTAGTATTAAATACAGGATCTAACATAGATGTATCTAGTTCTGAAGAAGGAATTGGAGTATATACAGTAAACTCAACATTAACAGTAAATGACGGAAATATTACTGTAGGTAAAAATGGAATAGGTGTATATGCCGATAATACTACAGGAACAATAAATGGAGGGATAATTTCACTAAACGGAGACAATGCAATAGGTTATTATCTGACTAATGGAAGTTTATTTGATAATTTAGGTGGAACTATAGATGTAAATGGTCAGAATATAATATTAATGATTACAGATGCAACTTCTAGTTTAACTCTAACAAATCCATTTGTAGTAAATTCTACTCCTGGTTCAACATATGTAGTAGGAAATATGGTAGGAGGGCACTTTCATAATAATACAACAGCAGTATTAGGATCAAATGGTTCACTGGTAAATGGAACAAATACAGCAGTATTATTTGATACAGCCTCTAATATAAGTTCGACAGGAACAAATGTATCTGGAATGGTTCTAAATGGTCAGCATTCTCTGACAGCAATACCTATAACTGTAACAGAAGATGGGACAAACCTAGGTATAATAAATCTTGGAGATTCATCAGCAGGTATGTATCTAACAGGAGGAGCGAGAGCAAAAAATAAAGGAACAATATCTGTAAATAATAATTCAGTTGCTATTTATGCGGAAGGTTCAGGAGCATATATAAAAAATGACAATGGTATTATTAGTATTGGTGAAGAATCTACAGGTCTATTTTTAAAAGATGGAGACAGTATATCGAATACTGGAACAGGTGAAATAACAGGAACTAGTAGAAAATCGGTAGGAATGTACTCTGAAAACTCAACAATAACACCAGCTTTAATAACTAATGATAATAAAATAGACTTAAGTGGTGATCAGTCAATAGGTATATATACTACAGGAGGAAATACTGTAACAAATAATGGAACAATATTAATTGGAAACTCAGTAGGTAAATCAGAGCCAGGTGTAGGTATTTATGCAGACAGCTCAAGTAGTAGTATAACTAATAGTTCTACAGGAGTCATAAATGTTGGTGAAAACTCAATAGCAGTATACAATTTAAATGGAAATATAACCAATGATGGTGTAATTACAGCAGGAAATGGTGGAACTGGAATATATTCTGATGGCGGAACAATTATATTAAACACTGGATCTTCAATAACAGTGGGTCAAAATGATGCTGTAGGAGTTTATGCTGTAAATCAAGCGGGAACAGTAACAAATAACTCAAATCTTTCTGTAGGAGACGGTTCATATGGTTTTGTCTTTACTGGAAATACAGCGCCATCATTCATAAATAATCAAGCTGCGACAATAGGGAATAATAGTATATTTACTTTTTCAGATTCAGTTTTAACAGCTGTGAATAATGGAGCAGTAAAAATGACAGGTTCTGACAATATAGGATTCTATTTGAAAAATGGTGGTTCTTTTGTAAATAATGCAGATATAATAGGAAATACAGGAGTATCAAACATCGGAGTGTATGCTAAAGGTGCTGTTATTGCGAATAATGCAGATATCATTTTAGGAGATTCTATCTTAGTTGAGCATACTGATATAGATGGTAAAAAGTATAGTACAGGATACTCTGTAGGAATATATGGTGAAAATAGCAATGTAGTAAATAATTCTGCTAAAACTATTCAAGTAGGAAAAGATGGAATAGGGGTTTATGTAAGAGGTGCAGGAGCTATTGCAGAAAATTATGGGATAATAAATGGAATCGGAGATAATGCAAAAGGAATATTTGCAACAGATGATTCAATAGTAAGAAATTACGGAACAATAAATATGACTGGTGATAACGTAATGGGAATAGTAGGTCAAAATGGAGCACAAATATATAATGATTCAGGAGCAACGATAAATGTCACAGGAAATGATGTTACAGGGATTTATCTTTCTGGAGAAAGTACAAAATTAGTTAATAATGGAACTATAAATATAACTGGAACTGGAATGGGTATATCTTATACACCTACAGTAGAATTAAGTAATGTTATAGATACAACTGGAACAAGTCAAGGTTATACTTCAAAACAGCATGACTTACCAGAGATGCCTACATTAGTTAACTCAGGGGTAATAAATGTAAATGTGGGTGGAGACTTTAATTATGACGGGTTTAGAGTGATAATAACAATAGATCCTTCTACAAATACTCCAACTACAAATTCATCTAATCAAGTAGGTTTTGGTGGAGTGATGCCAGATAAGTTAGAAGTAGCACCAGACTTTGCTGTGGGAACTTCAGCAGACAGATATGTATTTGAAAATATCTTTAAAAATACAACTGGAAAAGGAGATTACATATCACAATCATTAACTTGGGATGCAACAGCTTCTGGAAGCAGCTTAGTAATGACAAGAAAAGCTTATACAGAGTTTACAGATGGTTTATGGTTTGAGGATTTTGGAAAAGCATTAAATGAGAAATATGCTGTTACCCATGGAGAAGGAAGAAAAATATTTGATAAAGTAAACTATATTACAAATGAAGAAGATTTCAGACATATAATGGCAAGTATGGCAGGAAATGTGTATGCTAATATAAATCAGAGAGAAAATGATATAGCCAGAACATTTGAAAACTCATTATATGCTTTACAAGAGTCTACTAATAACACAAAAGAAAATGTAAAAATAAATATAATAGGCGGAAAAGGTAAGAATAAAGAGGAAACAGATGGAGTGACAGGTTATGATTATGAAACTGTTGGAGTATTGGCACTTAGGGAAGTAGAGAGAACTTATAGACACACATTTGGGTATTCACTAGGATATTTGCATACAGGATTTGAATTTAAAGATGGAAATGAAAGTGAAGAAGGAGTGGATACAATCCAATTAGGTGCACACAATAAGTATAATCTAGATGGATGGCAACTAAGAAATGATTTAACAGGTAGAGTAAGTTTACATAATGTAGATAGAAACATAGATTGGCCAAGCCCAAATAAAAGATCAAAAATGAATGGAACATATGAAACATACAGTATAACGAGTGATAACATCTTAGGAAAAGAATTTGAACTAGGGAGTAAAACAAGTATAATGCCATATGGAGCATTTAGAGCAATGTATGTAACAAGACCTACATTTGAAGAAAGTGGACTTGAAAAATTAGAAGTAAAAGGTAATGATGCTTGGAGTGTGAAACCAAGGGTTGGAATAGAACTGAAAGCTGGGACACCTATAGGAGGGGATTCAGGATGGATGTTAAAAGGTATAGTAGATTTAGCTTATGAATACGAACTTGCTGATTTAAATGAAAGAGAAAAGGCGAGATTAATAGAAATAGAAGATGGCTATCATAAGTTAGCAAAACCAGAAGATGAAAAAGGAATGTTTAGAACAAAGGCTTCAGTAGGAGTAGAAATAGAAAATAGATATGGAATATTTTTAACAGGGGAATATCTAACAGGAAATGATAAAGAGGATGACTATAGAGCAGGTATAATATTAAAAGCAGTATTTTAGTGAGTTTAATAAATTAAGGAAATAATTTTGTAGCAAAATTTTAGAAAAAATCAAAAAGCAGGAGTTGAAAACTCCTGCTTTTTGATTTGTATTTATTTTTATAAAATTTAGAATCTGTACTTTAATCCAACAGTAATTTGTGAATCATTATACTCACTTTTACCCCATTGATAGGCTATATTTCCCCAAACATCTAAATTTGTATTTATTTTTATCTCTGTTCCTAATTTTATTTCTCCTAAATCTTTCATTCCTTCAGGTTTATTACTCTCTCCATCCATAAGTACGCTAAAATCTTTCTTATAATGAATCCAGTTAGCCTCTATAAATGGCTGAAATTCCTTACCACTATCTTTATTTACAGGATTAGAATTATTCATATAAGCTCTCACACCAAGACGAGTCTGAATATTATCTTCTCCTTGAGTTTCAATAAAAGTACCATTTGTTTCTGTATGATTATTTGTATTAACTCCCATATAAATGATTTGAGCTTTAGGCTGTATAAAATATGCATTTTTTTTAGAAGAATTTTCGGCTATTTTAAAAGTGTATCCACTTTCAATAGACGCTGTTATTCCATCAGAACTATATTTTTCCTTATCTAAGCCCTCTCCATTTACTTCATTGTTAAACTTACTGTACATAAACCAACTATCAGTATAGAGACCTGATTTATCTCTCTCATTAGCGTACCATGTTCCATAAACTCCTATGCTATATCCTTCTACTTCTCCTTTAGATGAATAATTAGTTATGTTGGAATCTGTATTGTTATGACTAAGAGCATAACCTCCCATAATACCTAGATGATAACGATTTAAACCATCATTACTCCATTGTGCTACATCACTTCCAACTTGTAAAATAAAGTTTCTACTTTTAGTTTTTAACTGGTCTGAACTATCTTTGAAACTATTATTTCCACCAACACTTCGTACCCAGATACTAGGTGACTTACCTTCATCTATTAATGAATCTGTAAATTGAGTCTCTCCCAAACGATCATGTAATGTATGTAGAAATAGAGTGTTAACAGCTATATTATTAGCAAGATAACTTCCATATTCTGGACGATATGTAGGCTTAGGCTTAGGGTTAACTTCTCCTGTTACTGGAGGTTTAACTATTGGAGGATTTACTGGTGGGTCAATACTTGGATCCACAGGAGGGTCAACCGGAGGAACTATTGGTGGTATTATTGTAGGAATCTCACTTGTTAAATACCAATTATTTGAATCAGTTGAAGTTCCATTTCCTCGACTTAAAAAATATTCATAAGCTCCCGCTACAATACGCCCATCTTTTATAAATTCTCCTACTGAATTCCCGCCTACACTTATTAGTTCAATTCCTTCTATTGTCTGAGCTCCATTTCCACCTGCATTTCTAACACTAACCTTAGTATTTCCAGAAGTATCACCCTGAATGTTCAATCTATCTGTTAGCGAAGAATCGTCCTCTAATTTTGTATTAAAAACAATAGTACTGTTATTTCCTAAGTAGTTACCTGTTATAGTTAATTCTCTTGGAGTAAAGTTATCAGTTGAAGGAGCCGGATTTAGGTAGAGTGTAGAATCATTAAGTAATGTAAGATCATTAAGAGTGGAGTCATTTGTCATATTCCATGAAGTTCCTTTCATAGTAATATCTGTTCTACCAGAATTTTTTACATATGAACTTCCTTCCCAAACAGAACCTTCCTTAGTATTCATAGTTATTGTTCCATTATTTGAGCTAATATCCCCTTTTAGGTTTACTACTGAATCACTTACATCTATTTTCCCTCCATTAACAGCATAAAGAGCCAGCTGTAAATTTCCAGAATTTGTCTTTATAAAAAGGTCTCCTTTTACATTAAGTATTCCTTTACCAGAATACAGTCCTATTTCATTTCCATTTGTATAAGTTTCTCCAAAGTTTATAACAGCTCCGTCATTTAAATTAATAATTCCATTAGCATTATTTACAGCAATTCCATATGCAGAAGAAGTATTGTCACTTATAGAATTATTTGTGACATAAACTTTATCATTGAAATTACTTAATGAACTAGAAGAAGAATCAAGTGTTAAAATTCCTGTTGCTCCATTGGAGTTTAATGTGATATTGACTTTTTGATTGAAGTCAGTATTTCCTATAGAATGGATTCCTCTTGCTCCTGTTGAAATATTTAATATTCCATTACCATTACTATCTTTATTAAAGCTATTAGTTGTTCCTTCACCTAAATAAAGGCCATAACCCTTAGCAAATTCGGATAGAATATTGGTATTGCCAGTAACATGAAGTTGTGAGCCCGCTTTATTTGAGGCTACTGTATAATAATCATTGTTTTGATCTTTAGTAATTGCAGTTAAGCCGCCATTAAAGTAAGCTTTTCCACCATCTGTAACTAAAACTGCATCACCTTTGGTAGTTCCAGTTTGTTCAACTATTACTTCACCATCAGCAGTTAGTTTTCCACCAGATTCTATACCTAATACACCAGTATTAGGCTTCCCGCTCATATCTGATGAAAATTTCACCGGATTTGTATTTTTAATATGGACATCTCCCCCATATTCAGGGTTTCCTGAATTAATCCATGTGTGTCCTTTAGGAGCTGGAAAGTCCATATCTGTCCAAATTGTCTGTGAAACTCCAACTGTATTAATACAAAATAGAGTTCCTAAAATTTTTCCATAAATTTTTTTTCTCACGACTTTACTTCCTTTTAATAAAATTTCAGCATATAAGATTGTATATACAGTTAATTATAACATGTATTTTTTTTAAAATCAATAAATTGTAAACAATTTTTTTGAGTATATGATTTTTACTAAATCTAATAGAAGTAGAAGTATTGATAGAAATCGAAGTAATAAAATAGTAGAAATCCCTAGTGTATCTTTTTATAAAATTAATAAAAAAAAATTTCTAAATATGCTATAGTAATTGTATTGATTACTTTTTATACAATACGGAAATTATGAAGGAGGATTTTTACAGTGATTCGATTATTTGTAAGTGATTTAGACGGAACATTACTTAATGACAAAGGAACTCTTGATCCAGAATTTTTTGTTCTTTTAGAGAAATTAAAAGAAAAGAATATCTTGTTTGCCGTGGCTACAGGAAGGCAGGTTCCAAATGTATTAGAGCTATTTGCCTCTGTTATTAACGATGTATTGATTATAGCAGAAAATGGTGCATATGTAAGCTATAAAGGAGAGGAGCTATTTACTGCTCCAATTCCAAAAGAACAAGTGAAAGAATTGATAAAATGCACTGAATTAATTCCTGAAACAGCAATTTTCTTGTGTTGTAAGGAAGTTGGATATCTAAATAATAATTCTAAAAAAATGAATGAAATTGGAGATTTTTATGGTGTAATATCTAAATATGAAGAAGATATAAGTCTTGTTGAAGACGACGTATTAAAATTTGCAGTTTGTAATTTTATAAATGCTAAAACAAACGCATTACCGATATTAAAAGAAAAATTTTCAGATATACTTGAAGTAGAGGCTTCGGGAGAAGTTTGGATAGATATTACTAAAAAAGGAATAAATAAGGGTATGGCACTACAGATTGTTCAGGAAAAACTTGGTATCTCTATTGAAGAAACACTTGCTGTAGGAGATAATGATAATGATGTAAAAATGATGGAAAGAGCATTTTACACTTATGCAATGAAGGAATCTAGTCCTGAATTAAAAAAAGCAGCTAAATTCAGTATTGGGAGTAATAATGAAAATAGTGCATTAAAATTAATCAAAAGTGTGATTGATGGAGAGATAGAAGTTGGAAAGAAGTAATTTTGAAAAGTTGATGATGCAGGAGTGAGTACTCCTGCTTTTCTATTTTTTTATTGAATAGGTTCTTAGTTTTATATAGTTTATGTGAATTTGAAGCAGTTGCTTTACTTATTGTTTAGAACTCTTTAAAATTATTCATTTATCCATAATCCATGCTGGTTACAATAAAAATATATTTTGCTTTTATGCATTTTGGGGAAACACACTTCACCATTTTGTTCTGGATAAAGTTTAATTAAAAGAACTCTATCATAGCTAACACAAGCCACAAAGCTTAAATAATGAGCTTTTGTCATTTCATGAGAAAAAGTAACGTAAAAATCATTTTCTATTTCCTCTACATTTACTTTATGATTTTCATCAGCAGGTTTTGGAACAAGCTGTATTAATTTTCTACCACAACAAGAAATTTCTGGTTCTCCAGTTGTAGTAATTATGTTATTACAATTTTGGCAGACATAAAATTTTATTTTTTTCATATTTCCTCCATCTATATCATTAACTTCTAAATCACCTAATAGAATTTTTTCTATATTTATACCTAATATTTCAGAAAGTTCACCAAGCAATGCCACATCAGGACAGCCTAAACCTCTTTCCCATTTAGAAACAGTTTTATCGCTAATATTCATAGTGTCAGCAAGTTGTTTTTGTGTGAAATTCATTTCCTTTCTTAAGCTGAGTATAAGTTTTCCCACTCTGCTGCAATCCATATTGATCGCCTCCTTGTATTTAGAATATCATCAAATGATTTAAAATTCAATAAACGCTCCGTAGAGTTTATGGGTTTATTTTATTTTGGATTGTGGGTGGGATTTAAGATGTTATTATATGTTTGATAAGAGTGGGGTAGTCTATAGATCCTCACGTCACTTCGCTCCTCAGGATGACAACAGCAGGGCTTTGTTTCTTCAATAGTTTAAAAATACTAACTTAAGTATAAAACCATAACAACAAAGATGAATAGCCTCACTCCTGTCATCCTGAGGAGCGAAGTGACGTGAGGATCTGTTCCGTTTTTATAAGTAAAAAAGCAATCTGATTTTAAACTGCAATTTTCTAATATTACAAAAAAATTCAAAAAATTAGGCCGCCTCCTTTTGGAGGCAACCTAATTTTTATAATTATATATCATTCTTCTGCAATTAGAATTTTTAACTTATCATGTATAAACTCTATCTCAGAATCTATATTTTCTCCCTCTTCACCATCAATACTAACAGCAATATCACTTTTGATTTTTTTGATTTTACATTTTCTAGCCATTAGAGTTCTAACGAAGTTGTTATTAACAAAGTTATTATTCATAAGATCTATAAATAAAGTAGAGAGGTCTATAGCAGATTTAGTTTCTTTTATAATAATAATATTCATTAAACCATCTGTCATACTTGCTGAACTATCTAGTTTATCAAATCCACCAATACCATTACCATTTAAAATCATATATAAAATTGCCTTTTCCTCTATCTCACTACCATCATCTAATGTAAGATGAAGCTTAAATTTTTTGATATTAATAAGCTCATTGATTCCATTTATTAAATAAGCCAATTTACCTATATTTTTTTTCATATTTTTATCTGTATTGTAAGAGATTTTTGTAAATAAACCACCAGCATACGAAGATAAAAATATAGTCTTTCCATTAATAACACCAAAATCAATGTTTTTAGGTTTTCCAGCAATGATATGATTTATCCATTCATCTATACTGTTACCTAAATTCAGACATCTAGCAAAGTCATTTGAGGTTCCTGTGGGAAAAATTCCAATATAGGGAAGTTTTATTTTTTCATTATACAGCTCTGTTAAAGTTCGGCTGAGAGTACCATCACCACCAGATAATATAAGAATATCAAACTTATGCTTTTTTAATACTGCTAGAAGTTGATTATATTCAAGGTTAATACTATAAAGAGTTAATGAAATATCGTTTTTTAGAAATTCAGTCGTTATTTTATTTAGATTATCTAGAATTACTTTTCCATTTCCAGAATTGGGGTTATAAATTAATAATGCTTTTCTCATATAAATATCACTCCAAATTTTATTTATAAAATCTAGTTTTATATGTTATAATTATATCACATAATGCTAAGAATTAAAAAAATTAGATTAATAAAATTGAGAGTGTTTAAAGCAGTTATTATTATTGAGAAAATACTTAGTTAGTTCTATGATTTCAAAGTTATTTAAAAATCTAGTTTTATATGTTATAATTAAAGGAAAAAAGAAATAAAAAAATTCGGAGGATTAAATGAAAAAGATTTTTAAGACAGCTTCATTGTTGTCATTTATTATGTTGTTAAGTGCATGTAGTTCTATAAATTCTACTCTTAATACAGCTAGTACTACTTCAACTATGCCAATGGTAACAAATGATTTAAAGTTGGAAGTGTCTAAGAGTGTAAATACAATTACAGAATTATATGCAGCAGGGAAAAGTAAAATTGGTAGTGAAGGTGAAGAAATAGCTAGAAGTAAGGCTGAAATATTAGCTAAGGATGCTTTAAGAAAGGCAATTCAAACAGAAGCTTTCCAAGATATAAGAAAAAGTTTAGATAGTGCTAAATTAAAAAGTGCAGATTTTGATGACTACAAACTAAAAGGATACTCTAATGAAATAGCAGTAACATTATTAACAGAAGCAGAAAAAAGATCAGAATTTCAAACTGGTAATAACGAAATAGGAGCAATATATGTTTTACCAAAACAGAGAGTTAAAGATGAAACTGAAAGATTTTTCCAAACAAGACTTCAAAGTGAAATAGAGAGACTTCAACAAATAAAAGCTCCAAATTAATTTGACATTTCATCTGTTTTGTTATAAAATAATATTGTAATAATTACAAAATTATAATGATGATTTTTTAGGAGGAAAATATGGATTTTAATTTAAACTTGGGATGTATAGATGATGGTAATTTAGAAGGTATTTCTGAAAGTTCACTATATGATGTTTTAGTAGTTGGTACAGGACCAGCAGCAGTTTCATCAGCAGTGTATGCAGCAAGAAAAGGTTTGAAAACAGCAATGATAGGACTGAAAATAGGTGGACAAGTTCTGGATACTAAGGATATTGAAAATATCATTGGTGTGCCTAAAACTACAGGAATGGAATATGCAGAAAATTTAGAAAAGCATTTAAAAGAATATTGTGTAGCTCTTAAAGAGGGAACTTATGTTACTAATTTAGAAGCAGATGGAAAAGATAAAATTGTTACTACAAGTGATAATAAAAAATATAAATCTAAAACTGTAATAATAGCAACAGGAGCTAAATGGAGAGAGTTAAATGTTCCTGGAGAACAGGAATATAAAGGAAAAGGAGTTCACTACTGTGCAACATGTGATGGTCCGTTTTATAAGGGCTTAGATGTAGCAATAGTTGGTGGAGGAAATTCTGGAGTAGAAGCAGCTTTAGACATGTCTGGAATTGCTAAAAGTGTAACTGTAGTGGAATTTATGCCTGAATTAAAAGCAGATAAAGTATTAATAGATAAACTTGGTGAAAGAAATAATGTAAAAGTTATTACTAATGTCGCAACTACAGAAATATTTGGTGAAGATTTTACAAAAGGATTAAAATATAAAAATAGAGCAGATGACAGCATAAGTGATCTAAATATAGACGGCGTATTTATTGAAATAGGTCTGACTCCAAATAGTGAATTTGCTAAAAACTTAGTAGAAACAAATAGATTTGGAGAAATAATAATTAATGAAAATAATATGACTAATGTAAAAGGTGTATTTGCAGCTGGAGACGTAACAACTGTAAAACAAAAACAAATAGTTATATCAGTAGGTGAAGGAGCAAAAGCAGCCTTAAATGCATTTGAATACTTAATAAAAGAATATTAGTATTAATTAGAATGGCTGCCAAAGAATGGCAGTCATTTTAAATTGAAAAAATGTAGAGAGTACTAATTTATAACTTTGCCAATCTGAAAATCAAATCAGCTTTTGAGAAGAAGGCTAACTTTACCAATTCTAGAGTAATTTTTTTAATAATATAATTTTTCAGCTTAATTTCATTTTATGCAAAGCAGCTTCTAATGGCAGTTTGATACACTTAATATTGTAGAGACAGAAAGTTGGAGGAAAAACATGGACATATCAGTAATAGCACCCATTTTTAATGAGGAAGATAATGTAGACAGACTAGTGAAAAAAATTGAGGTTGTTTTAAAGAATAATTTTACAACTTATGAGATTTTACTTATAAATGACGGAAGTACAGATAAAACTAAAGAAATATTAGATAATTTAAATAATGAAAATGTCAGAGTTTTTCATTTTGAAAAAAATTGTGGGCAAACAGCAGGAATAGCGGCAGGTTTTAGAAAAGCAGAGGGTAATATTATAGTTACAATAGATGCAGATTTACAAACTGATCCTGAAGACATAATGGTTCTTTATTCACATATAAATGAATATGATATGATAAATGGAAGAAGGGCAACAAGAGAAGATGGAATAGTAAAAAAGGTTTCTTCGTGGGTTGGAAATTCCATGAGAAATTTAATAACTGGTGATGATATAAAAGATACAGGATGCCCGCTAAAGCTTTTTAAAAAAGAAGTGGCGAAGTCTTATTGTCTATATGAAGGAATGCATAGATTTTTACCAACATTAGCTAGAATAAATGGATATAAGGTAATAGAAGTTCCAGTTCGTCATTATGATAGAATTTATGGAGTATCAAAATATGGGGTATGGAATAGACTATTTAAAGGACTTAGAGATGCTTTTGCTGTAAGATGGATGAAAAAAAGACACTTAAATTATAAAATATTGGGAGAAACTAATGACTTTACGAAAAGATAAGTATATTTATTATATTATAATTACAGGGCTTCTACTATATATTCCATTAATTTTATTAAGAGACTTTACACCCACAAATGAGCTGAAATATATTAATATTGTTGATCATATGCTTAAATCAAAAGACTTTATACAATTTAGATTTGATGGGGCATTGTATACAGATAAACCGCCGTTATATTTTTGGCTAGTTGCGTTAATAAGAATAGTAATAGGAAAATATAGTTTATTTTCAATCGGTCTATTAATTTGTGTAATTCCTGCAATAATAATAGGTATAGATATTTATAAATTATTACTAGAAAATAATTATAAAAATAAAAATGCATTTATGGTAATTTTAATAATGTTTACTTTTTTATATTTTATTGGATCGTCAGTAGTAATTCGAATGGATATCTTAATGATGATGTTTATAACGAAGGCAGTAATATGGTTTTATAATATTGTAGAAAATAAAAAAGATAAGTATTATATTCCTTATATTTATATAGGAATAGGCTTTCTAATAAAAGGATTAGCCGCTATTTTTATTCCTATTAGTGTTGTTATTCTATATCTTCTTATTACAAAACAAAAAGATAAAATAAAAAAGTTAAAATTGCTAAAAGGAATACTTATTATACTTATATTTGTATTGATATGGATAATTCCCTTAGTACTAAGCTTAGGATTTGATTCTACTATGAAAGAGCTCATATTTAAGCAAACAGTAAATAGAGCAGTAAATACAAGTGTACATAAAAGACCAATTTATTATTATTTAGTAAATTTTGTTCCTAATTTATGGCCTTGGTCATTATTCTTTTTTATATCAATTGGAATAATATTATTTAATATAAAAAAACAAGATAAGTTTACTATTTATGTGTTGTGTTGGATTTTTATGCCATTTATAATTTTTTCGCTAGTAAGCAGTAAGCTGGATATATACTTAATACCAGTATATGGAGCAATGGCAATAATTACAGAAAAGTTAATATCAGGTGATTATAAAAAGACGAAAAAAATTCTTGGTATAATAACAAGTTGTATCTTTATCTTATTTATAATAGCTGCATTTATTTCTAAGAAAAAATTAGATGAAATGGATCCTTTTCTTTTCAAGTTAGTTTTACTTTATGGAGTGTTTTCAATATTTACATTTATTGCTGGAATTTATTTCTCTCTTAAAGGAAAAATGTCGAAATTTGTTTATAATATAGCAGGAAATATGATAGTTTTGACAATTATATTGGGGATTTCTACACCTATTGTAAATGAATATATAGGGTTTTCTAAATTTATTAATATAATAAACATAGAGAGAGCTAAAAATAATAACTTAAGAGTTTTTGGTTTTAAAGAAAATGAAGTAGACAGAATGAGTTATTTGATAAATAGTGAAAATATGAGAAGTTTTGAAAATAACAGTGATTTGATGAAACAAAGAATAGAAAGTGATATCATAGTATTAGTACAAAATGATGATATGGAAACTTTACAAAAAGATTTTGAAAAAGTATATTCAAATAATAAATATTCTATAATTATATATAAAAAGGAGGCAAAATAATGATTCTTACTACAGATAAAATCCTTGTAAGTGTTGGAATGCTGGGGCAGTTATGCTTTTCAGCTAGGTTTATAATTCAGTGGATTTATAGTGAAAAAAAGAAAAAAAGTGTAATTCCTGTATCGTTTTGGTATTTTAGTTTAGTTGGAGGAATTATAGTATTGATCTATGCTATATTCAAAAAAGATCCTGTATTTATAATGGGACAAGCTCCTGGAGTATTCATTTATTCTAGAAATATTTATCTAATACATAAAAGAAAAAAGAGAATAAAAGAAAGAAACTTTAAAATGGAAGAAAAAAGATTAGAAGAAAACAAGCTAAGTGGAATGCCAATTCAAGAGTCTTATTATTTATCAAAAAAAGCACATTAAAAAAAGTTTGGATTAAGGAGAGAAAATCTCCAAAATCTAAACTTTTTATTTTTTAAAGTAAATTTCTATATCCAATCCATCTGCTCTATTTTTTACTTTTATTTCTGAATTATGTAATTCTATGATTTCTTTTATTATTGATAAACCTAGCCCCATTCCTTTTGTGCTTTTATGAGTTTGGGTTGGAACTTGATAATATCTTTCAAAGATCTTTTCTAAATCTTCTTCTGGAATTCCTGAACTAAAGTCTCTAATAATAAGTTTTATTATTTCAGGACTGCTTTCTATAATGAGAAAAATAGAGTTTCCAGTTGAGTGCTTTACACTATTATCTACAAGTCCCCTTAAAGCTTCTGATATAAGATGTTTATCACCAGAAATTATTTCTTCGTTATTACACTCTACTATAATCTCTTTTTCTTTATTAAGCATAGAGTAGTCGCTTTTTATTTTATTTAACAAAGAACAAAGGTTGATTTTTTCATTTAATGTTTTTAATTTTTTAGCTTGTGAGATAAATTGAAGACTAGAAATTATTTGTTCCATATTTGAGAGTTCTATATTCATATTTTCTAGAGCTTCATCCAGCAGTTTAGGATCATTTTTACCCCATTGTAAGATATCTAAATATCCTTTCATAATAGCAAGTGGTGTTTTTAATTCATGTGAAACATTAGATGAAAAGTTTTTCTGATTTTCAAAAATTTCTTGTCTTTTAGATAATATATTATTTATAATATCTATTAGATCACC
This sequence comes from Sebaldella sp., assembly GCA_018058425.1. Taxonomy (GTDB): domain Bacteria; phylum Fusobacteriota; class Fusobacteriia; order Fusobacteriales; family Leptotrichiaceae; genus Sebaldella. The sequence goes on along the minus strand of JAGOZX010000027.1, from coordinate 19,933 downwards.
AATTTCGTCATCTCTTATCTTAGGGAGCTTCATATCTAAGTTTCTATCATTTATATCTCTACTTTCATTTATAATATAAGTAACTGGTTTTAAAATATGTTTTGAAACAAAGTAAGATATAATTATTATAGACAGTGCAAGAAGAATAAATAAATAAAAAATAATTCGTGTGATTTTTACTATTTCATCATATGAGTATTTTCTTATGAAAGTAAATTTTATATTATTAACTTCTTTATCATAAAAGTGCAGAGCATATTTTTTTTTAATTATCCAATTATTCTCAGGTTTATTACGATAACTTACATTATCGAGACCCATATTTATAACTTCTCCATTTGGGTAAGTCATTATAATTGAAATCCAATCCTTATCACCAAATTCTAAATTTTGATATATTTCATGGACTTTATCATGGGGAGCTTCTCTTAGAGTTTCTGTTACTCCCTTAGCAATATTACTTAATTCCTTATTCTCTTCTTCTATATATTCATCTATTAGGAAAAACCAAGTAACGGAACCAACTATAAGAGTACATAAAAGAACAGCCATAGTATTAAAAAGTATAATTTTATGGGAAATCTTCTTTATTTTCATGATCATCCTTTCTTTAGAGAGTAGCCAATTCCGCGTATTGTCTGTATATAATCTTTACCTAATTTCTGACGTAAATTTTTTATAGTTACATCTAATAGATTGCTACTAGCGTTCCAGCCCCAAATATCGCTTATTATTCTTTCTCTTTTTAGTAAAGTTTCTTTATTTAACAGAAATAATTTAAGTAGATCAAATTCTGTTTTACTAAGACTTAAAACTTCATCATCTTTTTTTATAATATAATTAGAAGAATCCATTTCAAGACCCTTATATTTCAATATCATTGAAATATCCTTTTTCAAATGTACCTTGATTCTAGCACCAAGTTCTAGCATATCAAATGGCTTAGTAACGTAGTCAACTGCACCTATAGTAAGCAATTCCACTTTTTCTTCAATAGCACTTCTGGCAGAAACTACTATAATTGGAATGGTGCTAATAGAGCTTATAGCTTTACAAACACGGTTTCCTTCTAAGTCTGGAAGTCCTAAGTCTAAGAGAATCAGATCAAATTTTTGATGATTTTCTATTCTTTCTATAGCATCAAGACCTGTATATGAATTTTCTACATCAAGTCCTTCATGCTCTAATTGTATTTTTAGTATTTTGGCTAGTTTCTCATCATCTTCCACAATTAATATTGTTGGCATAGCTTACTCCTTTGATAATTTGATATATTATATATTAACATATTATGTAAGAATAAAGAATGAGATTATTATTTGTTTTCCTGAATATATCCTGAAAGTTTTGTTTTTTTTATTATAAGAGAGAAAAAAGGATATGGTGATTTATTTTAGTGTAGAAATGGAAAAAAATAATAGATTTATTTTAAAAATATATATAGAAAAATGTAGTTTTATCAATTAATTTAAAAAATAATATTTTTGTTTTTTAAAAATTTAAACTCTATATTCACTGGTTATTTCCAAGAAAATAAAAAAATATTGACAATTAATATAAAAAAAAGTATACTAATGTTAAACTTAGAGTTTACTGTTTTTTTCTATTTGTGTTTAGTAAAAATAAACATTTTGTTTAATTTTAACTACTTATTTAAAATTGAAAATTTTCCTTATATAATATTTTATTTTTTATAATAATAGTTAAAAGGTAGAAAAAAATAATATAAAATCAATGAAAATAGCAGTTTTTTATATTTGTTGTATATTTTTTAAATATAGAAAACTATTAATATTTTTTGAAAAGTATATTATTACTAAACTTATAGTTTACTTATTTTGTTTATATTGTTTAGTAAAAATAAACATATAGTTTATAAAAAGGGGAGTTTGTGAAAAATATGGGGAATATACCTATTAAAAAAGCTCTGCTATCATATATGAATGCAGACTTTGTTTCTTTTGATGTTCCAGGACATAAAAAGAGTGGAAATAATAAAGAATTAATAGAATTTTTTGGTGAAAAAATTATAAAAATGGATGCAAATTCTATGAAGTGTTTAGATAATTTACAAAATCCTCAAGGAGTTATAAAAGAAGCACAGGGTTTAATGGCTGATGCTTATGGGGCAGACAGGGCATTTTTTTTGGTAAATGGAACAACTTCTGGGATACAAATTATGATTTTTGCTGCTTTAAAGCATGGTGAAAAAATATTGCTCCCAAGAAATGCTCATAAATCAGTTATTAATTCACTTATTTTATCAGGAGTGATTCCAGAATACTTAGAATTAGAATATGATAAGAAGTTTGATTTATTTACAGGAGTACATATAGATAAAATAGAGGAAAAATTTAAAAATGACGATAAAATAAAAGCGATTTTACTTATAAATCCTTCATATTATGGTATATGTTGTGATTTAGAAGAGATAATAAAATTAGCTAAAAAATATAATAAAATAGTTTTAGTAGATGAAGCACATGGAGCTCATTTTAAATTTAATAACAAATTACCAAAATCAGCTATAGAGTTAGGAGCTGACATGGTAGCCACAAGTCTTCATAAAACTGGAGGTTCATTAACTCAATCATCTGTTTTACTTTTAAATAAAGGGAAAATAAATGAAACTAAGGTAGAGGAAACTTTAAATATATTTACTACAACTAGTGCTTCATATCTACTTTTAGCAAGTTTAGATATAGCTAGAGAGCATTTAGTGAAAAATGGATGTAAACGTTTGGATGAGGTAATAGAATATGCTTCTTACTTTAAAGAGAGAGTGTCAGACTATTATGACATACTTGATGTGAGTGTTTTAGATAATGAAACTGCAAAAGACTTTGATTTGACGAAATTAGTAATTAATGTATCAAAACACAATATAACAGGGTTTCAGCTTTATGATATGTTAAGAGATGAGTATAGAATACAAGTGGAGCTTGCTGATTTTCATAATATATTATGTATTTTATCAATAGGAGATACTAAAGAAAATATAGATATACTAATTAAAGCATTAATAGATATAAGTACAAAATTAAAAATACAGGAAAAAAAAGTGCTTCATAAAGACTTTTTTGAAATTCCAAAGCAGGTCATAGATCCCAGGACGGCATATTTTAGTGGGAAAAAATCTGTGTATTTAAGAGATTCTATAGGGAAGATATCAGGTGAAATGATAACTGTTTATCCTCCAGGAATTCCCATAATATCATATGGAGAAAGAATAGAAAAAGAAATAATTGATTATTTGGAAGAATTGAGAGATAACAACTGTGTAATTGACGGAATAGCAGATAAAAATATAGAGAAAATAAAAATAATTGAGGAGGATTAAATAATGAAATTAGAGGCTTTAGGAAGACACATACTGGTGGAATATTATAATTGTAACGAGGACACTCTTAGAAATCATGAGGAAATAGAAAATTTAATGAAAAAAGCAGCAGAACTTTCAGGTGCTACAATAGTGACTTCTACATTTCACCATTTTAATCCTTGGGGAGTGAGTGGAGCAGTTATTATTTCTGAATCACACCTAACTATCCATACATGGCCAGAATTTGGTTATGCAGCAGTGGATTTGTTTACATGTGGAGATAGTGTAAATCCATGGATAGGTTTTGATTTTTTAGAGAAAAGCTTAAAAGCTGAAAAAAGTGAGTCATACGAATTATCAAGAGGGATGACGGATAAGATAAAAAGATTTAATCCTAGTATTGAAGGGGATATTAACTTTAAAATGGAAGCAGTAGAAAGTTTAAATTAATAATAAAAAAAATAAAATTTTAAGGAGAAAAATATGGAGCTTTGGTATTCAGAGCATTATTCAGATAATGCAAAATTTTCAATAAAAGTAGATAAGCAGCTACACAGTGAGGAATCAAAATTTCAAAGAATAGACTTCTTTGAATCAAAGGAATTTGGAAAATTCTTTACATTAGACGGCTTAATGATGGTGACAGAAAAAGATGAGTTTATCTATCATGATATGATTACTCATGTGGCGCTGGCTACAAATCCAAAAATAAAAAAAGTTTTAGTAATAGGTGCAGGAGATGGTGGGACAGTTAGAGAACTGACTAGATATAACACTATTGAAAAGATAGATATGGTAGAAATAGATGAGAGAGTGGTTAGACTTTGTGAAAAATACATTCCATTAACTTCATCTAAGCTGACTGATAAAAGAGTTTCACTTTATTTTGAAGATGGAATTGAGTTTATAAAAAAGACAAAGGAAAAATATGACTTAATAATAGTAGATTCTACAGATCCTATTGGACCAGGAGAAGGATTATTTACAGTGGAGTTTTATACTAATTGTTATAATTTACTTTCTGATGAAGGAATACTGATAAATCAGCATGAAAGTCCTTATTATGATAAGGATAGAAAAGAGTTAATAAGAACAAGACAGAAGATAAAAAATATTTTTGAGATAAGCAGAGTTTATCAGGCGCATATTCCTACATATCCATCTGGACACTGGTTATTTGGCTTTGCTTCAAAGAAATTTGATCCAGTTAAAGATATAAAAGTGGAAGAGTGGAAGAAGTTTAACCTTGAAACAAAATACTATAATACAGATTTACATATAGGAGCTTTTGCACTGCCTACATATGTAAATAAGCTGATGGAAGAGGAATTATGAAGCAGAATATTTTTAATTTTATAGGATTTGATTCAGAATATGAAGAAGCAGAACTGGTTTTAATGGGAATTCCATATGATGGAACAGTTTCATATAGACCGGGAACTAGATTTGCTCCATCTGCTGTGAGAGAAAATTCGTACGGACTTGAAACTTATAGTCCGTATTTTGATTGCGATTTGAGCGAACATAAATTATTTGATATGGGGGATATTGAATTACCATTTGGTAATACGGAAAGAGTATTAGAAATAATAAAAAAGAATGCAGAAAGAGTAGTTTTGGATAATAAAATTTTATTTTCAGTGGGTGGAGAGCATTTAGTTACATATCCTTTAGTGGAAGCTTATTATAAAAAATATAAGGATGAACTAGTCATACTACATTTTGATGCACACACAGACCTGAGAGACGATTATATGGGAGAGAAACTGTCACATGCTTCTGTAATAAAAAGAATTTATGATATGGTAGGAAGAGATAAAATTTATCAATTCTGTATAAGATCAGGAGAAAAAGATGAATTTAGCTACCATGAAAAAGGAATTTTTCAAGAAAAATTTAAATTTACTAAATTAGAAGAAATAATAGAGAAAATAAAAGGTAGACCAGTCTATGTCACAATAGATCTAGATGTACTTGATCCATCTATTTTTTCTGGTACTGGGACACCAGAAGCAGGAGGAATAAACTTTCATGAGATGTTAGATTTGATAAAAGTCTTGAAAAATGCTAAAATAGTTGGAGCAGATGTTGTAGAATTATCTCCGCATTACGATCAAAGTGGTGTTTCAACAGCAGTAGCATGTAAAATTATAAGGGAGCTAACATTTGCTATATTAAAATAGAAAGTTGGAGATTCCTGTGAAAATTGGTGAAAAGCTTAAAAGTTTAAGACAAGAAAAGCTTTTAACACAAAATGAACTAGCAGATAGATGTGAATTATCAAAAGGTTTTATATCACAATTAGAAAGAGATTTGACATCACCCTCATTATCAACTTTAGAAGATATATTGGAAGTTTTAGGAACAAATATCAGAGAGTTTTTTAATGAAAATCAACAAGAGAAAATAGTTTTCTTAGATGAGGATTTTTATGAGGTTCAAAATGAAGAACTTGGATATGATATTAGATGGATAATTCCAAACGCACAAAAAAACAGAATGGAGCCTATACTCATTACATTAGAGCCAGATGGCAGATATAAGATGGAAGTAGCACATGAAGGTGAAGAATTTGGCTATGTATTAGCTGGAGCAGTATTTATTCATTTAGGTAATAAGAAATATAGAGCTAAAAAAGGCGAAAGTTTTTATTATAAACCTAGTGTAGACCACTATATATCTAATGCTTCAAAATCTAGTATATCAAGAGTTTTATGGGTGGCAACTCCACCATCATTTTAAAAAAATATTGACAAAAGTCATAATAATTAATATTATAATAAGGGAATATGGATTATGAAGTGAAGTTAGGCTTTAGGGTCAGTATTTTTTTAGTGGTAAACTTGTATATGAAATTTTAGGAGGAAAAATATTGAAAAAATATTTGATTTTATTAATAGTAGCTTTGGGAATTTTAAGTTGTGGAAAAACTGAAAAAGTATCAGAGAAAAGTTCAGATGGAAAAGCAGAAACTTGTGCTATTACCACTGATGAAACTAAGTCAGAAGAAGCTAAAGTAGTAGTTCCTAAAGGTGAAGAAATCACAGTAGATGGAAAAGAAGTAACTATACTAAATAAAAGAATCAAAGTTGGAGATAAATTAGAGGATGCTGAATTAATAGCTCCTGTGGGTGAATTTAATAAAATGGAAAAAGTGAAGTTATCTAATGATAAAGGAATTAAGGTTATTTATACTGCTCCTTCACTTGATACACCAGTTTGTTCACTACAAACAAAAACTTTGGATAGTAAGGCAAAAGAGCATTCTAATGTTTTCTTTTATTCTATTACAGATGATCTGCCATTTGCAATGACAAGATTTTGTTCTGATAATGAGATTCATAATTTAAAGACTTTATCTGATTATCAAGATCATGAATTTTCATTGAAAAATGGATTTTTAATGAAAGAGTATCAGTTATTGACTAGAGCAATAATAATAGTAGATGAAAATGATGTAGTTAAGTATGTGGATTACGGAAAAGAAGTAACAAAAGAATTAGATATAAATAAGGCAATGGATTTTTTGGAAAAAAATCTATTAAAAAAATAAAGAAAAGGAGTAACTAATGAAAAAAATAATTTTAATAATTTTAAGTGTTGTATTTATGATCTCTTGTTCATCAGGTTCTTCGGAGTTTAAAGTAGATCCTGTAAAAGGAACTAAATTTCCAAGTTTTACTCTAAAATCTGTGGATGGAAAAGAAACTTTTAATAGTTCGGATGTGCTAAAAAAAGATAAGAAAACTTTATTTATAATAGCAGCTGAATGGTGTCCTCACTGTAGAAATGAAGCAATAGAACTACAAAAATTCTATGAAGAGCATAAAGATGCAGCAAATATAGTAGTAGTATATAGTGCAAATAATTCTTCACCTGAAATAGTAGCAGAGTATTTAGCTAAAAATAAATATACTTTCCCAGCTTATTATGACTATAATGACGTCTTTTTAAGTGGTACTGGAATACAAGGATTTCCATTTAACTTAATTATAGATAAAGATGGAAAAGTATCAGAGGTAGTAGAGGGTGAATTAACATATGATATTTTGGTGGAAAAACTAACAAAATAAACTAAAAATTAAATAATTAAATATAGAGCTGTTTTCAAAATGAGGATTTTGGAAGCAGCTTTTTTAGTACTTTGTGATTTTTTTTCGGGAAAAAAGAATATTTATTTGACAAAAATATAAATTTATAGTATTATAATTATAGGGTAAGGGGGTATAAGTATAAAACATAAAATTAAGAAGAATTTATATGGAGGTATATATGGATGAATTAGTACAAAGACAAATGATCACTTTAGAAGGAGCCTATAATGTAAGAGACTTAGGAGGTTTTAAGTGTAGTGGGGGTAATATAAGTAAGTGGAAAAGATTTATCAGATCTGATGGCCTAGATAATTTAACAGAGAGTGATATAAAAAAATTAGTTGATTACGGAGTGAAAATTAATATAGATTTGAGATCAGATGAGGAATGTGAAGGATGGAAGGATAATTTATGTGATATAAGTGAAGTGCAATATGAGCATATACATTTATTAAAAGGTTTAAAAAGTTATCCTGAGTCTCTAGGAGGACTTTATATAGAATCCTTAAAGACCTGCACTAAATATTTTTATGAAGTATTTAAAATAATGATAGAAAATGAAGATAAAGAGATATTATTCCATTGTTCAGCAGGAAAAGACAGAACAGGAATGATAGCGGCAATGTTACTTCTTCTAATCGGTGTAGATACTAAAGATATTATAGAAAACTACACACTTAGTATGAATAATTTAAACTCAATTATAGATAAATTTTCTTATGAAAATGACGAGAGTTTAAAAGAGTTTCTTGGAGCAGAAGCAGAGAGTATAAATACATTTTTAAATTATTTAAGAAATGAGTTTAATGGCACTGAGGGGTACCTAAAATTTATAGGATTTAATGAAAAAGATATAGAAATTTTAAAATTAAGTTTTTTAGAAAAAGAAAATTGAAATTTATTTGATTTCTGAAAGGAGAAATAAAAATGAAAACTGAGATATATGACGTAAAGGGCATGACATGTACAGCTTGTGCTGGAGCCATAGAAAGAGGAATGAAGAAATTAGAAGGGGTAAAGGATGCAAGTGTAAACTTTGCCACAGAAAAGTTAAAAATAGAGTATGATGAAAAAGAGTACGACTTTGATAAAATCAAGCAAGAAGTGGGAAAGATTGGGTATGACTTGATAGGAAACAGTAGTGTAAAAAAAGTTTCAATTTCTATAAGTGGCATGACATGTACAGCTTGTGCGGCAGCTATAGAAAAAAGTGTAAAGAAATTAGAAGGTATTGAAAAAGCAGAGGTAAACTTTGCTAATGAAACTGGAAATTTTGATTATAATCCAGATAAAGTAAGTATATCTGATATAAAAGAAAAGATCGTAGAAGCTGGTTATAAGCCTCTTGATGTAGATATGAAAGATGAAGAAAAAGAAAAGATTTATAATAATGAAATAAAAGTATTAGGAATAAAGTTTATAGTATCACTTATATTTGCTATTCCTTTACTATATATTGCAATGGGACACATGATGGGAATGTATATTCCAGAGTTTATAAATCCAGATTATAATGCGGGAAATTTTGCTATAGCACAAATTATATTGGTAATTCCAATATTAATTGCTGGAAATAAATTTTTTACAAGAGGATTTAAGAACTTAATAAAAAGGTCTCCTAATATGGATTCATTAATTGCAATAGGAACTTCGGCGGCTGTTTTATATGGATTATTTGCCACATATAAAATTTTTCAAGGAGAACATCATTATTCGATGGATTTATATTTCGAATCAGCTGGAGTAATAATAACATTAATTTTATTAGGAAAATATTTAGAAGCTAAAACTAAAGGAAAAACATCATCAGCTATAAAAAAATTAATAGGGCTGCAACCTAAAAAAGCTTTAATAATTGTAGATGGAGTAGAAGTAGAAGTATTAATAGAAGAGATAAAAGAAGGGGATACTATTGTAGTAAAACCTGGGGAAAAAGTTCCGGTAGATGGTGTTGTAAGTAAAGGAACTACAAGTATAGATGAAGCTATGCTTACTGGAGAAAGTCTTCCTGTACAGAAAAAACAAGGAGACAAAGTAATAGGTGGAAGTATAAATAAAAATGGAAGTATTGAGTTTCAAGCAACAAAAGTAGGAACAGATACTATGTTATCACAAATAATAAAATTAGTAGAAGAAGCTCAAGGTTCAAAAGCACCAATTTCTAGACTAGCTGATACTATATCGGGGTACTTTGTCCCTATAGTAATAGTAATAGCAATTTTATCAGGTGTTATTTGGTACATAGCTGGAGCAGGGTTAATATTCTCGCTTACAATCTTTATTTCAGTTCTTGTAATAGCTTGTCCGTGTGCACTAGGATTAGCAACTCCAACAGCTATAATGGTTGGAACTGGTAAAGGTGCAGAAAATGGAATACTTATAAAAAGTGGAGAAGCATTAGAAACAACGCATAAAATAGATACTATTATATTTGATAAAACAGGTACAATAACACAAGGAAAACCAGTTGTAACAGACTTAATAACAGAAAATAATCAAGAATTAGAACTTCTTAAATATGCAGCAAGTACAGAAAAGGGTTCGGAACATCCACTTGCAGAGGCAATATTAAATCATGCTAAAGAAATGAATACTGAGTTTTTAAATGTAGAAGACTTTGAAAATATACCAGGATTTGGTATAATGACCAAAATAGAAGGAAATACAGTATTTTTAGGTAATAAGAAGTTAATGGTAAAAAATAATATAGAAACTTCACACTTTGATAAAAGTTTTGATAGATTATCAGATGAAGGAAAAACTGTTATGTTTTTATCAAAAAATGATAAATTATTAGGATTAGTAGCAGTTGCAGACACTGTAAAAGAAAATAGTAAGAGAGCAATTGAAGAATTACATGGAATGGGTATAAAGGTTGTAATGCTAACTGGAGATAATAAAAAGACAGCTGACTATATAGCTAAACAAGTAGGAATAGATGATGTAATAGCAGAAGTTCTACCAAATGAAAAATCTGATGCAGTGAAATTTTACCAAGATAAGGGAGACTTCGTAGCAATGGTAGGAGATGGAATAAATGATTCTCCAGCATTAGCAAAGGCAAATGTAGGTGTAGCGATAGGAAGTGGAACAGATATAGCTATAGAATCAGCAGATATAGTATTAATAAGAAGTGATATTTTAGATGTAGTAAATGCTATAAAATTAAGTAGAGCAACAATTAGAAATATAAAACAGAATCTATTTTGGGCATTTGCTTATAATACTTTAGGTATACCATTTGCAGCAGGGATTTTTTACGCATTAGGCGGACCAAAATTAAATCCTATGTTGGCAGCATTGGCAATGTCGTTAAGTTCAGTATCAGTATTATTAAACGCATTAAGGTTGAAATTTTTTAAACCTGAAAATTATAAATTTACTAAAAAAAGAAAAAATTCAAAACAAAAGGAGAAAAAGACTATGGAAAAGGAATTAAAAGTAACAGGGATGACATGTGAGCATTGTGCAAAAAGAGTAGTAGGTGCTATTGAAAGTGTAGAGGGAACAAGCGAAGTTAGCGTAAATTTAGAAAATGGAACTGCAAAATTTAAAATGGCTAAAGATGTTACAAATGAAGTAATAGAAAAAATAGAAGATGTAGGTTATAAAGCTGTTTAGAGAGGAGAAATTTTATGGAATGTAGGAAGGCAGATCACAGTAGCGAGTTCAAAAGTTCTCTTTCTAAGAGATTAAATAGAATAGAGGGACAAGTTCGTGGAGTAAAAAAAATGATAGAAGAAGATGTCTACTGTGATGATGTTTTACATCAGATAATGTCAATAAAAGCTTCGCTGGACGGCGTTTCAAAAGAACTGTTAAAGGCTCATATAAGCAGCTGTGTTATGAGACAGGTAGAAGAAGGTAGAAGTGAAGAGATTATTGAGGAATTAATGACTACTGTAAAAAAAATGATAAAGTAGAAGTGAAAGAGAAAATTAAAAATATAAGAATATGACTTTTACATTTAATGTTATTAGTGACTGAAAGGTGTATCATATGAAAATCGAAAATTTAATAAAGAATAAGTATAAAAATCTAAATGAAACGGAAAAAGAAATCTTGAGATATATTATTTCAAATTCCAGTAAAATAAGGGATCTAAAGATAAAAGACTTAGCAGAAATAGTATATTGCAGTCCTAATACAATAATTAGAATGTCAAAAAAAATGGGATTTACAGGGTTTTCAGAAATGAAACATATAATCTTTGAAGACTTGGAAAAAAGTTCATTACAAGTACCTATATCAGAAGAAGGGCTTTATAAAGATTTAGCTAAAACAAAAGATCTGATAAAGTCTGAGTTACTTGATCATTTGTCAGAACTGATCATAAAAAAGAATCATATAAGTGTTTTTGGATTAGGGCCTTCTAGACTATCAGCAGATATTTTTTCTACACGGTTAACCTTTTTAGGAATATCAGCTGTTAGTTTTATAGACCAACATGCAATGCTCTTTTATGCTAATAAGATAAAAGAAGATGATATATGTTTATTTATTTCCTTTTCTGGAGAACAAAAAGGGATATTAGGACCTGCAGTTATTGCAAAAGGAAGAAAAGGTGTAGTAATATCATTAACAGGACTTTCTGACAATGAATTATCAAGGATAGCAGATCACTCAATGTTTTTTAAAACTACTTCAATGTACTATGATGGAGCAGATATAACAAGCAGAGTACCAGCAGATATGGTATTGGATTATTTATTCAGAAAGATAGTCTTTAAAATGAAAGAAATAGATGACTTAAATAATGAGGAAGTTAAACTATAAGAACAAATGAAAACGGGCAATAAAGTCTCCCTGAAAATTAGGGGGCTTTTTTATTTTGTAAAAATTAATTTTTATATATTTTATAAATAAAGGATCTATAGATATTTTAAAGTATTAAAATAAAATGTGTATTTATACACGTAATGTGAATAAATTCCAATATGTATAGAAATGTTGAAAAAATTGCCATTTTGTATTTATCAGATTATAATAAAAGTATAAAAAAATGGAGGTGTTTTATTTTGAAAGGTTTTTTGCAGAGATTAGGAAAGTCTTTAATGATGCCTATATCAATTATTGCTGCAGCAGGTATATTTTTAGGAATAGCTGCTGCATTACAGAATCCTAACATTGTAGGAGAAAGTTTCATGAATATGGAATTTGCCCAAAATGTAATAGGATTTATTAGAAAACTGGCAGGAGCATTGTTTGGAAATCTTCCATTACTTTTTGCCATTTCGCTAGCAATTGGCATGGTAGATGATGAAAAGCCCACAGCAGCATTTTCAGGGGCGATAGGATTTTTAGTATTTCATGTGACTATTAATTATATTTTAGGACTTAAAGGAATTACAGCAGAAACGACAGCTGTAAAATATCTAATGGAGAATAAGTCTATTGATAATATTCAGGCTAGTTTTATAAATGCACAATATGAAACTGTACTAGGAATCTTTACTTATAGAATGAATGTATTTGGAGGTGTTATATCAGGTCTTGTGGTAGCAATGCTTCATAATAAATTTTACAGAATAAAACTTCCAGATGCAATTAATTTTTTTGGAGGAAGAAGATTTGTTCCAATTATTACTACAATTTGTGTTCCTATTGTAGGATTAGTTTTTTACTTTATATGGCCTGTTATAGGAAATGTAATTTTTCAAATAGGTGGTTTTATTGAAAAAAGCGGGGCTTTTGGGACATTTGTTTTTGGTTTTATAGAAAGACTCTTAATACCAACAGGGCTACATCATATATTAAATCAAACAGTTCGTTTTACAGCAGTTGGAGGAACAGCAAATATAAATGGAGAGCAAGTAGTAGGAGCACTAAATATATTTAATACTTCACTAGCAAGTAAAACACCAGTTTCATTAGATGTAGTAAGAATGTCTACTAGATTTTTAGCACAGGGAAAAATACCTGTTATGATGTTTGGACTGGTTGGTGCAGCTGTTGCTATGTATCAAACAGCAAATGAAAAAGAAAAGAGCAGAATAAAAGCTCTTATGATTGCTGGAGCTTCGGCTTCATTTGTTACAGGGATAACTGAACCATTAGAATTTTCATTTATATTTGTTTCTCCAATATTATTTGTATTTCATGCATTTATGACAGGATTATCATTTTTCCTAATGCAGATTTTAGGTGTAATGATTGGGAATGTACAGGGCGGAGTAATAGATTTAGCTGTTTTTGGAATACTAAAAGGAATGGATACACATTGGTATTTTGCAGTAATTGTAGGGATCATTTATTTCTTTGTTTACTATTTCTTCTTTAAATTTATAATTTTATTAAGAAATATAGAGACACCTGGAAGAGAGAAAGAAGAAGTAGAGGGTGCTAGAGTAGTTATTTCCTCTGATCTAAATGAAACAGCAGAAAGAATAATAGAAGCAGTTGGAGGCAGAGAAAATATAAAGGTAATAGATAACTGTTTTACTAGATTAAGACTAACTTTAGAAGATGTAGGAAAAGTAAATGATGCAGATTTAAAAGGAACAGGAGCTGCAGGAATAGTAAAACCAGATAAAAAAAATATTCAGATTATATATGGGCCAAAAGTTGAGCAGATAGCAAATTCAGTAAAAACTGCAATGAATTATAAAAAATAAATTAGCAAAAGGAGATAGATGGATGTTTAAAGATTCTTATAACATAGTAATAGTAGGAGGAGGGTCTACTTGGACTCCTGGAATATTAAAAGCATTAACAAAGCATAAAGATAAATTAGCGTTAAAAAAAGTTGTTTTATATGATATAGATGAGGAAAGACAGAGTTATATAGGAGAATTTGGTAAAATTTTATTTAAAGAAGAGTATCCAGAAGTAGATTTTTCTTATACTACAGTTAAAGAAGAAGCTTATAAAGATGTAGACTTTGTATTTTGTCAAATGCGTACAGGAGGATATCCAATGCGTGAAAAAGACGAGCATATACCACTTAGTTTAGGAGTAATAGGGCAGGAAACATGCGGACCGGGAGGTTTTGCTTATGGAATACGTTCTATAAAAGATATGGTAGAAATGGTTCAAGATGTAAGAAAGTATAGTCCTGATGCGTGGATATTAAATTATACAAATCCAGCTGCAATAGTAGCTTATGCTCTGAAAAAAGTGTTCCCTAATGATGAAAAGATAATAAATATATGTGATCAACCTGTAAACTTAATGAGATCTTATGGAAGATTATTAGGGAAAAGTTATGAAAATTGGGAACCTGTATATTTTGGATTAAATCATTTTGGATGGTTTAAGAATATATATGATGAAGAAGGAAATGACCTTGTACCAGAAATAAAAAGAATAACAACTGAAAGAGGTTTTTTACCTGCTGATGCAGAACAAAGAGATCAATCATGGCTTGATACATATGCAATGGTGGAAGATATGTTAAGAGACTTTCCTGATTACCTACCGAATACTTATTTACAGTATTATTTATACCCTGAATATAAATTAGCTAAACTAGATCCTAATTATACAAGGGCAAATGAGGTTATGAATGGAAGAGAAAAACGTGTATTTGAAGAATGTAGAAGAATTACAGCAAATGGAACGGCGAAAGATTCAACAGTGGTTCATAATGATGCACATGGAGACATGATAATAGAAGTAGCAGAATCAATAGCTCATAATAGACATCATTATTTTATAGTAATGGTGGAAAATAATGGCTTGATTGAAAATCTTTCTGATGATGCTATGGTAGAAGTGACAGCTACACTGGGGATAAATGGAGCAAGAGCATATGGCGTGGGGAAGATAGAAACATTTTATAAAGGATTAATAGAAAATCAGTATGCTTATGAAAAATTAACAGTGGAAGCTTGTTTGGAAGGGTCATATAATAAAGCTCTTCAAGCTCTAACATTAAATAGAACGGTAATAGATGCAAAGAAGGCAAGAAAGGTTTTAGATGCCTTAATAGAAGCTAATAAGGGATATTGGCCTGAATTAGTATAGAGGGTTATTCTCAAAAAGGCTATCTCTGATATTGGAGGTAGCCTCTATTTATTTGATACTATAATTTTCTATAAATTCTAAAACCTACCTTTCTCCTTTAATATCTTCAAGTAGTTCTTTATTTTCATAGAGTTCTAAAGCTGTTAAGCTCAAGAGTTTTATCCCTAAAATAAGTGTATCAAATCCTTTTTCAGAACATGAGGCTTCTGTAAATTCTGTAGTGTGTCCAACTAATGATTCTCCACCAATAGAAAGATATGGGTGAATAACAGGGATAACGTGGCTTACATTTGCAGCATCTGTGGAACCGCCAGCTTTTACTTGAGCAGTCTCTATTTTATTTCCTGTATAATCTTCATAAACTTTTTCAAATAATTTATCAAATTTTGGAGTTAATATAAAATGATCAACTCTATTTTGAAAATATGTAAGTTTTGATGTAGTACCAAAAGTTTTATTAATTCCATCTAGGATATCTTTGATTATCTCAACTGCTTCAAGACTTTCCCCAGAAGTTTTTCCTCTTACATAAAATCTTGCTCTAGCATAATCAGGTATTACATTAGCAGCTTTTCCTCCATCTAATATTACACCATGGATATTTAAATTTTTAAATTTACTTAATTGGTAAGTGTGTAAAATATTATAAAAATGAATCAATGCATGAAGCGCATTTATACCCTTTTCTGGATTGCCAGCAGCATGTGCTGTCTGTCCAAAGAATTCAATGTCTATAGGTTCTACACTTTGAGAACTTTGAGTAATACTGTCTTTATTGCTAGGATGAAACATAAGAGCGGCATCGATATCATTGAATAGCCCTTCATTAACATAAGTAGCTTTGGCACTTCCATTATCTCCACCTTCTTCAGCAGGTGTTCCAAAAACTATAACTTCTCCGCCAAGCTCTTCTATAATTTCTCCAATGGCAATTCCAGCTCCTACACTTCCTAAGCCTATTAAATTATGACCACAACCATGTCCAATATCTGGAAGAGCATCATATTCTGCTAAAAAAGCAATTTTGGGACCAGTTTTAGAAGAACTCTTTCTCGCAATAAAACCTGTTTCATGGCTCACAATATTATATTGTACAGAAAAATTTGAGTCTTCTAATAATTTTCCAAGTGTTTTTTGAGCAAAAAATTCTTGATTACCTAATTCTGGTTTAGCATGTATAGATTTTGAAGCATGTACCCATTTATCCTTATTTTTATCAATAAAATTAATTAATTTATCTTTTTTTATTTGTAATTCTGACATAAATTTCTCCATTCTTTTTACTTTTTTTATTTAAAATCCGATTTCTGATAATGGTACAAATGTAGGAATTGAATTTCCCTTTGTTTCAGATTCAATTACTTTTTTTACTCCATCAGTTTGGAATAATTTTACTATTTCAAGTAGAGCGGCGTTATCCTTATTATCTTGTCTTGCAACAATAACATTAATATAGTCTTTTGCTAAGTGATCTTCTTTATAGATAGCTTGGCTTAAAGCAAATCCTGCATCTACAGCTACACCATTATTAATAACTGATATAGAAACATCATTTAATGTTTGTGGAAGTTGATTCGCAGCAAGAGGTATAATTTCTAGTTGCTTTTTATTTTCAATGATATCATTATTAGTTAGAATTTTATTACCTTCTTTTAGTTTAATTAAACCAGCTTTTTCAAGTAATTTTAATGCTCTTCCTTGATTAGAAGGATCGTTTGGAATAGTAACTTTTGCTTTATCTGGTAATTCGTCAATAGATTTTAAGTTTTTAGAATATATTCCCATTGGAGCTAAAACAGTAGTGGCTATTGGTACAATATTTTGTTTATTATTTTCATTAAATGTATTTAAAAATGAAACAGTTTGGAAAGCATTGATATCTAACTCTTTATCAATAAGTGCTCTATTTGGTTGAACATAGTCAGAAAAATATACAATTTCTAATTTAATTCCCTTTTTAGCAGCTTCTTGCTTAACATATTCCCATTCCTTTGAATTTGACCCAGTTATTCCTACTTTTATTTTTTTACTTGAATCTGAACCACAGCTTGTTGTAAGTACTCCTAAAATAAATATTGTGATTAAAGATAATATTACCGTTCTAAAGTTTCTATTTTTCATGAATAATTCCTCCTAGTTTTTTTATGCTTTTTTATATAAAATTATAAATATTTTGCTTTTTTTGATAGTATTTTCCCTGAAAATTGCGCTAGTTGAACTAATACTACTATTATTCCCACAGCTACAACCAGTGTCAGATAATCATATCTATTATATCCAAATGAAATTGCTAAATCACCAAGCCCACCACCGCCAATAGTTCCAGCCACTGCTGTTGCTCCAATGATGCTTACAAGAGCAATTGATAAATTAAATATTAGCGAACTTGCAGCTTCTGGAAGAAGAAAGTGAAGAATAAGTTCTTTTGTATTAGCTCCTAATGATTTTGCCACATCTAAAACACCACCATCTACCTCTAATAGAGATCCTTCTACTAATCTTGCTATATAAGGTGCTGCAAAAAATGTTAATGAAACAATGACTGCATTTGGGCCTATAGCACTTCCTACTATTAATCTTGTAAATGGAATAAGAAGAAGAAGTAAAACTACAAATGGTAATGATCTAATAAAATTTATAATTATATCTAAAATAACATAGACTTTTACATTTTCATATATTCCGCCTTTTCTGGTAAAGTAAAGCGTAAATCCTAAGACAAAAGCGATGATTCCACCTAAAATAAATGAAAATAATGAGATATAGATAGTTAGCCAAGTTGCATCTAGTATTTGTTGTAAAGTTACAT
Organism: Sebaldella sp.; assembly: GCA_018058425.1. Lineage (GTDB taxonomy): Bacteria > Fusobacteriota > Fusobacteriia > Fusobacteriales > Leptotrichiaceae > Sebaldella. The sequence continues at coordinate 1,743 of JAGOZX010000027.1, read as the reverse complement.
TCATATTAGTCCTCCTTTTATTTCTTCCACATCTACATCGTATTTATTAAGTTCCACTAATACTTGTTCTATTAGTTCTGGTGTTGTAGAAAGCTTAATAATAAGTTGCCCGAAGAATTGGTTTTGAATTTCGGTAACAACCCCTTGTAGTATACTAAAGTTTACTCCCGTTTTATTTGTAATTTCTGATAGTACTGGTTCATCAACATGTCCTTTTCCAAATGTTAGTTTATATAACTTTCCATCAATTAGATGCTTATATACTGAATCAGGCAGGTCTTGGTGCAGAGTACTTTCTACAAATTTTTGTGTAGTAGGATTTTGTGGGTGAGCAAATATATTGAAAACATTATTTTCTTCTATTATTTCTCCTTTTTCTAAAACGGCTACTCTATCACAGATACCTTTGATAACTTCCATTTGATGAGTAATTAAGACTATTGTGATACCTAATTTTTTATTTACTTTTTGTAAAAGTTCTAAGATCTGTTTTGTAGTTTCTGGATCAAGAGCGCTTGTAGCTTCATCACATAAAAGTATTTTAGGATTATTAATTAATGCACGGGCAATTCCTATTCTCTGCTTTTGCCCACCAGAGAGAGTATCTGGATAACTATTTCTATGTTCTTCTAGCCCAACGAATTTTAGTATTTCCAAAACTCTAACTTCAATATTTTTTTTATTTTCACCATTTAGCTTTAAAGCAACTGCTACATTATCAAAAACGGTTTTACTCTCTAATAAGTAAAAATGTTGAAATATCATACCAATCTTTTTTTGCTGTGCACAAAGCCCTTTTTTAGATAAACGATATAAATCAATATTATCTATTAAAACTTTTCCAGAAGTTGGTTTTTCTAACGCATTTAATGTTCTGATAAGTGTACTTTTTCCAGCACCGCTGTAACCAATGATCCCATAAATACTTCCTCTTTCAATTTCAAGATTAATATTATTAAGTACAGTATTACTCCCAAATGATTTATAAAGATTTTCAATAATAATCATGTTTATGCTCCTTTCAGATATTGTACGCTGTAGGTATAAATAAAAAAAATACTTCAGAAAATTCTAAAGTATTTTTTTATTATCATTCAAAACTAAATTTTACATGCTTTAATTTAGTTTATATTATTTTATTATATGAATGAATAAGTAAATATCTTTTTTTTATTCTCTGTTTTATTTTTAAATACGAAAAATTGTGCATCATCATCATACACATTAACATAGACATCATATTTACTGTTATAAAACTAAAGAATAACTTTGACATTTGACTCACTCCTTTTAATAATTTTTTTATACTACAAAGGAAGTATATAACTTTTTTAATAATTAGTAAAATATCTTTTTTCTATTTCATTGATATATATTGTTTATGAATCATGGGGTCATTGGTTTAGAGTGGAGAGGATAAGTGAAAAATATATTTGTAGCAAGAAGAAAAAGGAGTATTTTAGAAGGTAGAGTATAAATTTATAAATATTAATTCTTATTTAATTGATATATTTCTCAAAATAATATAAACTATATGGGATGCGAAAGTGGTGAAATGGTAGACACGCAAGGTTGAGGGCCTTGTGGCCGAAAGGCTGTACGGGTTCAAATCCCGTTTTTCGCACCAATCCAATCCACATATTATTATTTTATAAATAACTGAATTTTAGTAGGCTTCGACTTTTAAAGTCGATTTTTTTATTTACATGTAATTTTAGTATTATTTATTTTTCAATACTAAAT
>JAGOZX010000146.1 GCA_018058425.1 Sebaldella sp. | reverse complement strand
GGATATGAATTAGCAGACTTAAATGAAAGAGAGTATGCAAAATTAACAGCAGTAGAGGATGATTATCATAAACTGTCAAAACCAGAAGAGAATAAAGGAGTATTAAAGACAAAAGCAATAGTAGGAGTAGAGATAGAAGATAGATATGGAATATTCTTAACAGGAGAATATTCAGTAGGAGAACATAGTCAAGATGATTACAGAGCAGGAGTTACTTTAAAGGCTGTATTTTAAATAGAATAATAGAAAAACTTTTTTCTTTATAGTTTAGGAGTGATTATTGCTTTAGATCCTCACGTCGCTTCGCTTCTCAGGATGACAAGACTTATGTATTCTTTTATATATGTGAGAGGGAAGAATGGAGAGAATTGCAGTATTTTAGGAACAAAGGATAATGGGAAGATAGATTTTCAAATAAAACTATTGATATGTTTATTTTTGGAAATCTTCATTCACAGAAAGAAAAAGTTTACATTATTATTATAGTTTAGGAGTGATTATTTCTTTAGATCCTCACGTCGCTTCGCTTCTCAGGATGACAGGAGTTAGGTTTTACTTATTAACATAGATTATTTATGATTAGTTTTCGTTTTGAGAGATGGTTTTTGCGGTGGATTAGAATGGTATTTGTGGTTTAAAAGAGAAATGGAATAAAAAAATTAAGGAGAAAAAAATGAAAAAAATAATATTAACAGTATTAATGGCTCTAAGTGTAACAGCTTTAGCAGCTAAGAAACCTAAGGCAGAACCAGTAATTCCAGATGTGCAAGTACAGATGGAAAAAGCTAATAAGATAGAAAGTTACAGAGCTAAGAAAGATGTAGCTTGGCATAAGACAGAGTATAACAAAGTATTGAAATATTTAAATAAGAAGAAGTAAGGAGAAAAAATGAAAAAAGTATTATTAGGAATAATAATGGGAAGTATGATGCTTGCAGCAGAAGGGGTATCAGATGATGTAACAGTTAGTAAATCAACAGAGGATAGTATAACGAAAGACTTTGATCAGGATGGAAAGGTTTCATCTTACGAAAAGAGTTTGACGAAAGCTCAAGGGTCAATATATGTTGCATTACCAGAAAAAAGAGGTTATTGGTACACAATGTTAGATAGAATAAAGGCAGAGGAAGAAGAGTTAATGCCAGATGAAACAGCAAGAATGGGAAGAAAGAGATAGGAGATAGCATGAAAATATTAAAAATAGTGTTGTTAGCAGGAACAGTTGTAGGAGTGATATCAAGTTCAGCTACAACATATGAATATAGAAGAGAATTAAGAGAAGGGCAAGAGGAAAATGGACAAATTTAAGACAGCATCTAAATAGTGGACAGAGATTAGATAAGGAATTAGTGAAGGTAGATAAGCAGATAGATAAAAAAGTATCAGAGATACAGCAAATAGAAGATCTACTTTTAAAAATAGAACAGTTTAAAGTAGAAAATGGAATTAGATAACTAATGAATAGAGGGAAGAAGTTTCCCTCTTTATATCTCTTGAAGAAAGACATAAATAATTAAACTATTTAATGTTATAAATTTTTATACTATATTGATTTTATATTCTAAATTATGATAGGGAAGATAAAAAAGTTAAAATATATCTTTATTATGATAATTTAATTTAAAATCTATATAAATAAAAATTTTTTTAAATTGTCTTTTTATGTATATACAAAAATTTAGAATTTATATTTAATAATATGATTATTAAAAAATATGAATAAAAAAATTCTTTGCTTAGTTTTCAATTGAATATACAATCTAAAAATTTGTTGACAAGTATTGTTCTTAAGGATATAATACAGTGATATTCTAAAAAAGTACATATAAATCTCATAATTATTTTAAATATACTAATAATTAATGCCTTCATATAACTATTATAGATTGAATGATAATCTAAAAAAAATAAAACATTAAATATAAAATAAATTAAAAAAAGGGCGGATTATTAATGAAAAAAAATAAAAAATTATTACTATTCTTAGCGTTAAATTCATTAGCAACATCATTTGCTGGAACATCAAATCAAATAAATGTAAAGTATGATAAGTTATACAATAATATGATAAAAAATATAGAAACAGGGAAGCCAAATGGAAGTAACTTTAAATTAATTCAAGATGTACTTAATAAAAGAAATCAAGAATTAAAAGACTTATACTTACAAGGAGATTATATAGTAAAGCCAGAGTATCTTGAATGGCAAGTATTTTTTAGTGGGTTTTATAACGAAAAAAATAATGGTGGAAGTAAAGAAACTAAACCATATAAGTTAAGCCAAAGTGTAAAAGAAATAGATTTAGGTATGCGTATTCCACAAATAGATGTTAAAAGCAGAGAAATGGCATTAGATATATCTGCAATTACTCCACCTAAAAATATAAATATATCATCTAATATAGAAATACCACAAGAGATAGTAGTAAAGACAAAAGATATTCCTATGTTTAATTTTGAAGTACCTACAATTACCAAACCAAACGTATTTTCACCTATACCTCTTAACTTCTCAGCATCAGGTTTTGCACAGACTAATTATGTTGGAGTTAATACAGGAGTGCCCTCAGGTTGGGATCCACATTATGTGATATTAAACAATTCATCAGCTACTTCTGATACAAATGGAACTAAAATAACAATTAATAATAATAATTATGAAATAGAGAATAAATTTACGTGGAGCGGGGTCAATGATACAATATCATTAAATGGAACATATGGACAAACAGGACTTATTACAACACCAACATCAGTTGGAGGAGGAGGCACTGGAAACATTGGAAATGCTTATCGATATGCATTTGCTAATATAGTTGCTTCTAATGTTACATTAACAGGAGACTGGGAGTTTAAAAATAATGTTACTATTCCATCTCTTGGATTAGGTCTTGGAAATACAGGGAATATTGGAATAACTAGATTTGCTGCAACAAGTCATGGTTTTGGTATGCGAGATAAAAACATAGAATTTATATTAAATGGTACTTTAAAGGTGACAGGTAGTGAGAGTGGACATATAACAATAGTTTTTGAAAATCAGTATTATGATCTATTACCTTCGAAAATAACTAATAATGCTACAGTAACTATAGAAGGTGGAAAACGTGTATTTGTAGCTTCTTTGATGAATGAAGGCGGAAATAAGTGTAATTTGTTATACTGGGGTGAAAATCCAGCTGATCCTTGTAGAGGACCAGTGATAACAAAAGTACCACTTAAAGAGTCGACATATACAAATAATGGTAAAATAATAATGAAGAATACTGAAAGTATAGGAATAGATTTTGGTAGTTATTATAACATAGGAACACCTTTAGTTGTTTATGTAAGACCTGGAGAAATGGAGTTACAAGGAAGTAGCAGTTATGCAATAAGAGTTCCAAATATTTTTAGTACATATAAAGATTATTTTAAAGAAACTGTTATTAACGGTGAAACAGGGTTAATCAAATTGGAAGGGCAGCAAAATATAGGTATATCTCTAATAAGAAGAATATCAGAATCTACAGATGTAACTTCGTTTAATGGAATACCAAATTCAAGCTCGATTGATCCTATAGGGAATATAAGAAACTTAAGATTTTTATTAAATGGTAATGAGAATATAGGTATTTTGAGAAATGTAAATTACGCAACACAAGATATAGCACTAGGAAATTCAGATATTATTATAACAGATGGAAATGTACAGGATTTAGGATTTGGTTCAGAATCTGAAAATAGTACATTAATAAGAAGTGATAGAGCTAAAATAATATTAAATAAAAACCTTGATTTAGACGCTGCTATAGAGTTAGGAAAAGGAAACAACATTGTAATGACTGCTAATGATTCTACAACTAATAATACAAATCCTTTATATAAAGCAGTTGTAGAAAATAGAGCTTCAATAATATTTAGAGCAGATCTTTCAAAAACAACAGGTTTGTTATCAGTAAATGGTGGTAATTTAATCAATAGCGGAAATATACAAATAGAGTCACAAGAATCAAATGGCATAGTAGTTTTGGAAAACTCTACAGGAAGCAATACTGGAAATATCTTGGTTTCAGGTGAAAAATCTTTAGGAGTGTATAATACTGGGACTTTTACTATGACATCAGGTACTATAGATGCTAATGGTGATCAGTCAAAAGGTATTTTTTCAGAAGCCTCTAATAATAAAACAAATCTAAATGGTGGAGTAATAAAA
>JAGOZX010000145.1 GCA_018058425.1 Sebaldella sp. | reverse complement strand
AAATTCTAATGATGTACCACTGTTTCCCTTCCTACCTGTAGAATCTATTAAGTAATAAACAGTATCATACTCTAAACCTTTTGATTTATGTATTGTTGTTAGTATTACAGCATTTGCTTCATTTAGCCCTTGTATAGAAATTAACTCTCTATTTTCTTTTATCTTTTCTAAAAATTCTTCTAATGATTCAAACTTAAGCATTAAATTATATAAATATAGAAGATTTTTATAAACTATATTACTTTTTGATTTTTTTATAATATTAAAATTTTCAAATAAATACTTTACTTTTTCTGTATAATTTAGTCTATCTAAAATCTTTATTTTATCTAAAATTGCTTCTAAGCATTCTACTTTATCTTCTCTATTCTCAAGATAATTCTCTATCTTTCTCTTATTTTCTAAAATATATTTCAGATCATCAGAGTTTATATCTATAAAGTCACTTCTCAAAAATTTTACCAATGACATATAATCCTTAAATACAAAAAAATGTAATAAATAAAATATTGGTGCTGTTTCTTCATACTCTTCTAGAGTCTTATTACTTTCTAAAATAAATGGTATTTGATTATTTTCCAAATACAATGCTATATTTGAAAGTTCTTTATTACTTCTACCAATAATAGCAGTATTTTTAAAAGTTTTTCTCTCATTTAATAAGGCTATTATATCATTAATTATAGTTTCTTGTACTTCTTCTTCTAAATTACTATTATTATAGACTTTTAACTCTATAAAACCATCTTTAGAGTTATATTCTACATCTTCATATTTCCAATTTTCATTAATATTTCCAAATAAAGTATTTAGAAATATCATAACATTTTCTTTTGTTCTATATGTCTTTGATAATGAGTTTACTTCCACTTCACCATCTAATATATTTTCTAAATTTTCAAATAATCTTTTTTCTCCATCTCGCCATCCATAAATAGACTGCTTTGCATCTCCCACTATTACAGCATTTTTACTTCCTTCTACTATGGCCCTCAAAACTCTCCACTGTAAAACACTTGTATCCTGAAACTCATCAATAAATATAGTTTCTATTTCATTTCCAAAAAATTCAAAAAATTCGTCAGTTACTTTATCATTTTTTATATATTTATCATTCTCAAAAAGTAATCTATATGTATAGATAATCCTATCATTGTTATTAAAAGTTTTTTCTGAAAACCTTATATTGTCATAAATACTAAAAACTATATTTGCTATTTCAAAATAATCTTTTTCATATTCTATAATTTCCTCATTAAAGATATATTTTGCTAATATTTTTTTATACTCTCTATATTCATCCTTAAAACTTTCCACAGCTTCTTTATATTTATTTCCTCTTGTTTTATTCCCATTCCATATAATATCACTTGAAACTTTAAAAAAGTCTCTTATATTCTTCTGAATATATAGATATTTCTCTGTTTCAGTTTCTAAATTTATATATGTTAAAAAAGGATCTTTTAACATTTCTTCTCTTTCCAGTTCAGTAAGACTTATTATTTCATAAGAATGAAGTAGTATTCTCTCTGTTTCAGATAAAATATCTATATTTTTATATTTCTCTCTTTCAATTCTATTATTTCCTATAAATTCAAATTTCCATCTATTTTTTATTAGTTGATCTATTAAAGTTTCATATTCTTCTAAGTTTCTCTTTCTTTCCTTCATTAAGAAAGTTTTTACTTTTTCTAGATGACTTTTATCTGATATTAACCTAGCTAAAACATTTTCCAATGCTTCTTTATTCATATCATTATCAACAGAATACATGTAAATATGTCTTTTTTCAGCAATTAGTCTGTCAAAGATATTCTTTACAAATGAATCTATTGTGTATATTTTTATTTTATCTTTATTAAATATAACATCTTTATATATGATTTTTACTTTTTCTAATTCAATAATACAATTAGGATCAAGTCTTTTTATATTTTCAATTATCTCTTTTCCTGCACATGAATCATTAACAATTTCCTCTAAAAAAGAAAGCACCCTTTCTCTAATTTCAGAGGTTGCTTTTTTAGTAAATGTCATAACATATACTTTTCTAAAATCAGTTCCATTTATTAATTCTTTTATATATTCCAGAGCCAAACTATAAGTTTTTCCTGTTCCAGCACTAGCTTTTATTATTTTTTTCATACTTCTCCCAGTAAGGATTTTTTATTTTATTATACCATAAAATCTATTGTATAAAAAATTTATCTGATTTATAGTAGTTTATTCTTTAAAAGAGAACATTTTCTTATCTCTTTTTATTTTCTTTAGTTTTTATACAAGTTATCCTCCCTCATTCTTTATTGCTTTTAGATATAAAAATAAGCTATAATATTATATAAAAAGAATACTAAGGAGAACAATACTATGAGTACTGAAACAAATGAAAGACACGACCGCTATAAGAATAAATGGGTAGTTTTAGCAACTATGCTACTAATGACTTTTATGTCTACACTAGATGGAAGTATTGTCAATGTTGCACTTCCTACAATGGCTAAAGAATTATCTGTAACTACACAATCAATAAGCTGGGTAGTTTCCTCTTACCTAGTTGGAATTTGTACAGTTATATTAGTATTTGGAAAGTTAGGAGATTTAAAAGGAAAAATGAAAATTTTTAAGATTGGTGTTTTTCTCTTCACTTTAGGATCACTAATATGTGGATTTTCACCAAGTTTACCAATATTGATAGCGTCTAGAATACTACAAGCTATGGGTGCTGCAGCATCAATGGCTACTAGTCAGGGAATTATTACTGAAGCATTTCCAAAGCATGAAAGAGGAAGAGCATTAGGATTAAACGGAACTTTTGTTGCATTAGGTTCAATGACAGGTGCTCCACTGGGAGGATTTCTAATTTCTATATTCAGTTGGAACTATATTTTCCTTATTAATCTTCCAATTGGAATTCTTGCCTTTATTTTTTGTCAAAAGTTCTTACCAAAAGAACATGTTAAAGCTAGAAAATTTCCTGATGTAAAAGGATTTTTACTTTTTGTCATAACAATAGTTAGTTTTTTTGTAGCTATAATAGAAGGTGAAGTATTAAATTATACTAATCCACTTATAATTACTTGCTTTGCTGTTTCAATTATATCATTTATCTTATTTGTATATATTGAAAAAAGTGTGGCTGAACCAATGTTAGATTTAGATATTTTCAAATCAAAATTATTTTCAATAAGTATTTTTTGTGCCTTTATAAGTTTTGTTGCACTATTTTGCTTATCTATGGTTAATCCATTTTACTTACAGTATACATTAAAGTATTCTCCTGCAATTACAGGATTGTTAATGATGTTTTACTCAGTAATAATATCTTTTGTTTCTCCGTTTAGTGGAACACTTTCTGATAAAATAGGGTCTGAATTCTTAACATTTATTGGATTAGTTATTATGGGAGTGGGATTATTTCTAATGACTCTGCTTAGTGTAAGTACGCCAATTCCATTATTTATTGGATTTATCATCATAATTGCTTTAGGAGCTGGATTATTTCAATCACCAAATACATCATTAATTATGTCTACTGTAAATAAAGATCAATTAGGAATAGCTGGAAGTGTAAACGCCTTAGTAAGAAATCTTGGTATGAGTGTGGGAACAGCATTAGCTACGTCACTTTTATATAATAGAATGAGTCATAAAGCTGGTTACAAAGTATTAACATATATAGAAGGAAGAGATGATATCTTTATGTATGGAATGAGATATGTATATATGGTTGCTGGAGCATTCTGTATAATTGGTGCTATAATAACTTTTGTCAGACTGCATAACTCAAGAGTTAAACATTTTTAAATAGTTTTCTCTATCTATTAATAATTAATGTGATCAATTAAGTTTGTTATTTTAAATAAATAAAGTACCATAGATGTTTAAAAGTAAAATTCAAATTATTAATAAAGTTTACAATAAAAAAGACTATCCTAAAATATATTTAGATAGTCTTTTTTTATCCTTGTTATTAAAATTTTATATTAGTACTAAAGAATTAATACTTAAAAAGATATCATTTAGCCTCCATATTTTGATAATTTTGAACTTTTATCCAAGCATTCACTTAAATGGTTGTTATTTATATAAAAATCAATTCACACAATGTTTTTGTCCATATTTAAGAAAAAACTTGAAAAAATAAAAATCTTCATAAAAAAGATCCGTTAACTAAAAAAAACACCCTAAATGGATGAATAAAAATGGCGTCCCTGGTAGGACTCGAACCTACGACCCTTTGATTAACAG
>JAGOZX010000086.1 GCA_018058425.1 Sebaldella sp. | reverse complement strand
TAAACTCCATAAGTTCATAATTCTCATTATAGTAATATACCTTTGAAATCCTATAATCCTCTCCAACGCCATAATTATTTTGGTGACTAACATATAATTTTTTATTGTCGTAATTTAGTATTTTCCACGCTGAATCCTGTCCTTCAACATCATATTTTTTTGGTATTTCTATTAACTCTTGTTTTATCAAACTTCCATTTTTATTTTTTATAATGTATATATACTCTTCTTGATCTCCAACTTTATAAAAAAATTCTTTATCTATATTTTTTATATAGCTGTAGTCATTCTTTATCAACTCTTTACAACTAGCATTTACAAATAAAACACATACTAACAATATTTTTTTTATCATTTTAATGTCCCCGCATCTCTCCTAATTTTAGTTACTATATCATTTATATGTTTTTCTAAATTTTCACTTAATACCACAAATGAATGTTGGTGTTACTTTTAAGCTCTCTCAAAATCATTTGTGCAGATAAACTATTGTTACATCACATTCTACCAATTCTTCTTCTATAATCTTTTTTATAATTTCCCAGTTCCCACCTGCAAGGCCAGCTCCTATCATTGGTATTCCAATTTTAAGATGTGAAAAGTGTTTTTTCAATTTTTTCAAACTTTCTCTAATAAATAAATATCTATTTTCTTGAGTATCCTCCAGTTCTTCTTCAAAATTGTTAATTGGAGATAAAGAAGTATATTTTTTAGAGGCTTTACCTATATTTATTTGTGTAAATCCATTTACAATAAAGCGGCCTTCTATTAAAACTGCATTTATCGTTCCTGGATAATTCCCTTTTTTTACTATTTTATAAGCTTCAGGAAAAGTTTCTTTTATTTGCTTCGCTAAACCTTTTCCCATGATACCCATACAATTACATCCATGAATTAAGACATCTATTTTTTTTTCTTTCAGTAATGTAATAATGTCCCCTTTAACTTCTTTAATTTTCAATTAATTTTCCTCCAAACCATTTCAAATTCTTCTTTTGTTATTTCCCTTACTTCCTTTATTTCTTTTTCTCCTATTATATCATCTATTCTCGGAAATTTCTCATATGGCAAAAAAGTTCCACTTTCTAAATTTTCTGTTGCATATCTTATTTCTCCATCTTTCAAAAGTTCAAGATACCTAACTGCATAATTTTCCGTATCCACTTCTATATAAGCTTCAACAGGAGTATCTTCAAAACCATAATCTGATTTAATATATAAATATTTAATTTCCACCACCTACATTCCCATATTCCATTATTCGACCACTAATATCTAATATATCTTCATTAGGTATTAAAAATACTCCTTTTCTTCCTTCAATAACTTCAAGACCAGTAACATCTATTTTTATATAATTTGTATATTTATATTTATTTGGTACTTTTATAAATTTTGAACTTAATGACATTGGAGTTGTGTCATTCGGTAATATATCAGATAAATATTGTCCATTTCCATATCGAGCATCCTTAGGATTATTAGCTTTTAATGATGGAAATAATTGTTCTGATTCTAAAATTCCATCTAATCCTTTTTTATTTGTATAATGATATAAACCGCTAGCATCATCATCATTAACCAACAATATTCCTTTAGTTTGTCTAATCTGTAATGATTCTACACCTATGTAGATGTATGTTAACTTTTTTTATTTTAAACTTTGCCTTTCTTCACATTCATTGTCCTAAAATTTGACCCGATCCACTGTCCTATATTTTGGGATTGATCCAATTTATATATTTATTTACTCACGTCACCTCTGGTTTGTCCCATCAATTGTTCGGGTAGACTTGTTCTAACTCAAATCAATCATTTATAAATGCTTCATAATAATAATATACATCATCAGTCATTCCAAAATAAGAGCCTGTAAACAGCTTATATCCTTCATTTGTGATTCTTATTCCTTCATAACTTTTTTTCAATTTTTCATATTCTTCTGGAAAATCCTCATAAAACTTAGAATCTTTAAAAAAATTAAAGGGTAACAATTCATCAAGAACTATATATTTATCATTAAAGTAATATGGTATCCATTGATTTTTTATGGCTTCAGTCCAATCCTCTTTTTTTATTCCCAAAACATCTTCCTTTTCCCACTCTTCCCAATAAAATAATATATATTTAAACAATAGTGCAAAAGAAGCTTGAGAATCAAATTCTTTATTTATCATAACTACTCTTGCATGTTTTCCTTCGACTATACCATTCTCTGACCATATCTTTGTTAATCTATCATGGAATTTTATCTCATTTATATCCATTTCTACTATTAATTTTGAAAATAACTTTCTATTATTAAACAACTCCTTTATTTCCTTATACAACATAAAAGAACCTCAACTTTCCCTATTTTTCTTGAATAAATGGATAATATCTATAAGTACCGTTAACTTGTTCATTAAATTGAAAGTTTAATCCATTTGGAGCAATGCCAATACCATTTGGTTTTATATTTTTGATTGCCTCAGCTGCCCAATCTGCCATTTGTTGATCAGATATTTTATTTGGATCATATAATGTTTTTGTTGGTGTTTTTAATATATTAGCACTATATTCTGACGGATCAATAAACTTTCCATCAATCCCATTTTTCGCAATTTAATAATCAACTTGAAATATTCCATCTATTTCTGGAGAATTAGTTATTTTTATGACATTAACCCTTTATTTTCATCAATAATATAATCATTAATGTTCATTTCATTATGCCCGCCTTTTATCCTATTCTTATTATAGCCATCTGGAAATATTGTGTGTGTATTATCTAATTTCACTTACCATCTAGTTCAACTTCTGTAAACTCTTTAACTGTACTTTTCGTTCCTTGCCTAATCTGTAATGATTCTACACCTGTTATAAATATAAGACCACCATATTTGATTGCTGAATCATAATCTTTATTGCCTAAAGCTTTTATTCCATCATAAGCATCCTTCACCGTTTCTGGAATCATTAAACCGACACCAATTAATGAATAAATAGGAATCCCAGTACCTAGCATTGATTCTCCACCTTCAGCTAAGAAACTTAAACCACCATCCACCATATCTTCTGTTATTTTAAGGTCTAAATTATAATTATATCCTTTAGTTAAATAATCTGTATCTTTCATTTTTTCATAATTATTCATCAGATCTATGTAATTTTGTTGCTCTCTATCTGCCACTGCTTTATCTGCTGCTATTTTCTCTATTTTTTTTATTTTACAATCTGAATTACACTCTGGAATTATTATTTTTATTGATTTTGTTGATTTTTCTGTATATTCAATAATTTTTGGCTTTATTTCAGTATATATTGTTTTGTCTATTTCCTTTTTTAAAGCTCTACATTCCTCATTATTGGGACGAGTTGCACAACCCATTTCCTTATATAAATCTTTTGCCTTTTCTCTCGATCTTAATTCTATATCATCAAACTCCAATAATCCTAACTCTTTATTTTTTTCATATTCTGCTGTATTTAAAGCTAACTTCCCATTATCTACAAGCTTATCATTCCAGTTAGTCTTCTCTCCCTTATCCTTTGACTTGTAGTCCCCTATAGTCTGAGTCGCTCCCTCTTCCTTATTTTGTAAACTTTTATCTTTATCTGCTCTCATCTGAGCTTCTGTCTTATTATAAGTATAAGGATTTATTGCATTGTCATGATAAACTTCTTTCATTAAGTTATCTAATGAACTGTACATATCTAAATCTGCATAATCATTTAAATTCGCATAAATTGTTATTGTCTTCCCATCTTCTGATAAATGAGCTCCTGCTCCTATACTATCATCTTCTATTATTTTTACTATTACTTTTTTTTCTGAGCCTAATTCTTTTGCTGCTATTTGAGCTATTGAAGTTAAATAACTCTCCACTTCCTGAGTCGTTACTTTATCTTTAGCTTTTAATTCCTTAGCTTTATCCTTTAACTCTTTATGATTTTCTAATTCTGCTATTATATCTGATTTTCCTATTGTTCCTTTTAGTTCATCTAAAAAATTCTGATCTCCTTTTGAATTTTGTATTGCTACTATTATATCTCCAGGAGTATTTATTAATCCTTTTACATCTTTTATTACTTGATTTCTTGTTGTTTCATTAAGTAAATCTGTATGAATTACTGTATTTATCTGATCCACCACTTCATCTTTTGTCACTACCTGGACTTTTGTTATATCTGTATTTATTCCAAGTTTTTCTAAATCCAGTTTTATTCCATTTTCTGTTATTTCTGTATTCACAAATGTTGCATTCGTATTCTGTTCTTTATCATGACTTCCATACTGAACTGCTGTTTGTGGTATTGGTGTCTTCGTATCTGGCATTACACCTATTCCACTTACCTGTAATCCATAATTCTCTCCTTTATTATAATCTTCTAGGTTCTCAATTACAACTTTTTTTGCATCTATTCCTAATTTATTGTCTTCACTTAAACTTCCTACTATAGCTCCTATATTTGTTAATGTTTCTCCTACCTTTATGCTTCCACCATTATTGGCTAATATACTAGTCTGATTACTTACCCATTTGCTCTCTGCATCATTCTGGCTAAATCCACCACCAATTGTCGGGATTGCATAGCCTTGCTGAGCATTTGTTCCTGGTAATTTTCCGCTTACATTTACTCCTGCACTTGTATTTTCTCCGTGTGACTTATATTCATCCTGTAATGATATTATATTAAGATTTTTTCCAATATCAAAGTTTATCTTATCAGCTGTTACATTTGCTCCTGCAAATGTTGCATCCTCTTTTGTTGTTAAATAGTATCAAAAACGGTTATCACAAGTCAATTTAAATCCTTTGTTTAAAGTAATAGTTTTAGTACCAAAAACACAAGATTTTTTATAAGAAAACTTTATATTTCTGTGAGTACTAATAACGGTCGTTTTTGGTACTATTTTAATTAGCAAAAATCCTTAGCGGGGGTTTTGTCGGTAGTGGGGGACGAGACCCCTTGTCTCAAAACCAGCAATATTTTATGTGTTCTAAAAACTATAGGATATGAGAAAATAAGACACAGAGATTAATTTCTTCTCTGCGCCTTGGTAATTAAAGTATTCAGCCCCAAATGATACTTTTTTTCGAAAAATCCGGAACGTAGCCTAATTATTTTACACCCAATATTTCATATATAAATTCACATAATTCTTGTGTATCTGAACTTAAAAAACCTTTTTTCACTTTCACTTTATTATCCCAACACTTTCTGCTAAAACTAAAGTTAAAATCTATCATTTCTTTATTTGTTGTAATGATATTAATCTTTGTATTTATATTCATTTTTTTATACCCAAGAGTTATCGATCCTCTATTATCTTCATAATTGAAATTTTCTAACATCTTTTTTAATTCTACTTGATTTTCTCCATCAATATTTTTATCATTTATTGTCATTTCTATTATATTACTATCTTTTAATTTGTCTTGTTTTTCTCTTATTTCTTTTGTTGAACTGAAAAGAGACCATGCTATATTACCAAAAAAACAAATTATTATAACTGAAAATATTAATGATATTATTATTATTTTTTTCATTTTCACTCCTATTTATAAAATTTATTTTATTATTGAAAAAAGACTAACTATATTTGAGGAATCTAAAAACCCCAAAATTATAGCACCATACTCATAGCATCTTATGCTTTTTCAATTATCTTTCTAATGCTAGTTAATCCCTTTTCTTTCACCACCTTAACATTCTTAGTATAAATTTTTTTCCATTCTATAATAATCATCAGTTAAAAGGGCTATTACCTTAAGAAAATAGGAGTGAAATCTCACTCCTATTTTTTAATTTGGAAATAGTTCAAATAAATAATTTACTATTTCTTCTGTATTTGGTAGCTCTTTTCTTTCAATCCCTTTATATTCAAATGGTCCTATATGTTTTTTATATTCTAAGAATTTTTCTATTTGATTCATTTCTACTTCTACATACAGTTCTCCTTTATTTACTTGTACTGGCATACTATGCTCTATTTTTAATTCCTCCAGATTTATTATTGTATAAATTTTATTTTCTTTCATCTCACCCACTGGAGTTACCCACAAAGTAATTTTTTCCCTTAAACTTCCCACTGGTGATATTTCTTTTCCATTTATCATTATATTGTATTTCACTTCATATAAATCTGTTAACTCCTCAATGTTAACTTCCTTTTCTAAATATTCTTTATCATAACTTCCATCGTTATTAATATAGTAATTAAAGCCATTTTCTAATAATTTTTGGTTCTTTGACAATAGTTTTTTGTAATCAAAAGATAAACGGTATTCTTTACTCTTATATATTCCATATATTCCTCTTTTTATCATTTCTTCTCCATCCATTTTTCTTTGTCTTTATTATACTCCCATTCTTTTAATTTGACCCCAGTAACCGAATTCTCTAACATCATTTGAGCTCCATTACTTAAAGGATCTCCACCTGCCATAACTTCTGGAATTAATCCTGTATTACTTCCTGTCCACATTCTTCCTGTATTTGGATATGATAAATGTGGCACATTTTCTTAGTATACAACTGATATGTTGAAGGATTCACTACCGGATAATTTATTCTTAGAGTAACTATTGGAGCGATCCCATAAAAGTATTTGGATAGTCCATTTGTAAAATCATGAAAGAATCAGGATTTTCTTATTCTTTCGCTCACATATACTATTTATTCAAATTTTCTTCCAATTTATTTTTTATATATTCTAGCCACTCCAGCGGCGTAATATTATAACCAGGATAATACATTTCTGTCTCATCTTCTATAAATTTTTCTTTTTCTAATTCTGTCATTTCCTTTGTGCTTAAAAATTTTTCTATATTTAATAATGTTCTTGTCTTAGTTTCCCAACTACATTCTTCGATAAATTCATCTAATGCTTCATAAGCATCATCCACATCCTGATGAAAATATCCTCCTAAAAAATCTCTAACATCTTCTTTCCAATTATACTCTTTTCCATCCATATTATAACCATCCTTTATTTTACTGGATACGCTGTTAAAATATCTAATCTACCTTTGTTGTTTTTTAAGATTTTTTTATTTGATTTAATTTTTTATTATATTACAATTCTCACATCATTATTTACTCATCTTATTTTAAATATATATCATAAAAAATTCCAAGTTCTTTTACTTCTTCCTTTCCATGATTTAAAAGCCCTTTTTCAAATAAATAGTCTCTATCTTTTTTTAAAAAACTTATCCAATTTTCATATTTATTTCTATACTCTTCTTTATTTTTTTTTATATTGTCAATAATTGTTTGTTTCTCAATCATATTATAGTTCTGATATATTAACTCCATTTTTTCAGTAGAAAACATAACAGCTATTGTATCTATAATATCTATTATCTTCTCTATTTCTAATATATTATTTTCTTCAAGTCTTAT
This sequence comes from Sebaldella sp., assembly GCA_018058425.1. Classification (GTDB taxonomy): domain Bacteria; phylum Fusobacteriota; class Fusobacteriia; order Fusobacteriales; family Leptotrichiaceae; genus Sebaldella. The sequence goes on along the minus strand of JAGOZX010000086.1, from coordinate 6,322 downwards.
TTTTCTGAAATTTTTTATTCTTCTTATATCTAAGTAATCATTCCAGGAACTTTTAGTGAGTTCATAAAACTCTATTGTATCAAAATCCTCTTCTCTGTTAGATAAAATTTCACCTGTACAATCTACCATCGGCTCTACTCTGCCAAATGTTTCATCCGCGATATATCTTAATTTAGTTTTTTTATATCCTATTTCCACCTCTATTATTTCATTGCTTAACTCTTCAAATTCACTTTTCCCGTTCAATACTTTTTCTAGTTTTTCTTTGTTATAATTATAATTTAAGCCCATTCCTTCTGTATTAATCATTAAATATTCTTCTAATAATTTATAATTCTCTGTATAAAATCCAATTTGAGTACCTATTACTATATTATATTTCATATTTTTCCTTTCTAATTTCCATTAAAAGTTGGAAATGCTGACTCAATTTTCTGATCCAAAGGATTAATGTACATCTTAATATAAACGCCATCTATAGATTGAGCTTGCCACCAATTTGATGTATTAATTCTATCTTTGTTTACATATGCTTGATTAACAGCATCCACCATCTGTTGATTTGACCATGTATCTGGAAAGAATGTTGATACTCCTCCATTTCCGGCCTTTGGTTTTCCTGTCATTACGTTATATACAGTTGCTTGATAAATCCCAGTAGAAGAATCATATAACATAGTTGATTTATCTATTATTCCGTAACCATTATCATTAACGTGATATCCTGTTATTTTCCCATTATTTTTAGGGGAACCATTTATGATATGGTCTAATACATTGCTAGAAAAATTCTCAATATTATTCAACATTGATATATTTGCTGTCACACCCACCCCAACGTTTGGAATAGAAACAAACACATTATTCGGATACGCCATATTTACAGTTGAATTTCCCACCACCGGTAAAGTACTCGCCCCCGCCATTAACCATACCTAATATTCTCACGACAGGATTTGATGATATTATAGGTACCCCAGAACTTACTCTAGTTAAAAGGGCTATTACCTTAAGAAAATAGGAGCGAAACCTCACTCCTATTTTTTAATTTGGAAAATCATCAAATAAATAATCTAATGTTTCTTTTGTATTTAAAAATTCTCTTCTTTCAGTTCCTTTATATTCAAATATTTCTATGTGTTTTTTATATTCTACGAATTTTTCTATTTTATTAATCTCAACTTCCACCTTTTTTAAAGATCTATCTTCCATTACTGGTTTTGTATGCTCTACACATATTAAGCTTTTCAAATCTATTATCCAATAAATATTACTTCCCACCGCATCTTCCATTGCCCTATCATCTGACACCAATATAGTTACTGATTTTTTATCCATTCCACGTGGTTTTATTTCTTTTCCACATATTACTACATTATAATTTATATTGTATATATCTTCTAAGTTTTCTAAATCAATATCTTTATAATAACTAAAGTATACTTCCCCTCTCCAGTCTTTTCCTGTATGTTCCAAAAAGCTTTCTAAAAGTTTCTCCTTATTTTTACTGACTAATTTTATCTTTTCTTTATTTCTTGTACAATAATACTCTTTTTTATCTTTCTTATAAACACAATATGTTCCCGTTCTCATTATTTTTCCTCCCACCTTCTATCTTCTAAGTTATATTCCCATTCTTTCAATTTAGCACCAGTAACTGAATTCTCTAGCATCATTTGAGATCCATTACTTAAAATATCTCCATTTGCCATAACTTCTGGAATTAATCCTGTATTACTTCCTGTCCACATTCTTCCTGTGTTTGGATATGATAAATGTGGCACATTTTCCTTAGTATATAACTGATATGTTGAAGGATTTACTACCGGATAGTTTATTCTTAGTGTTACAATTGGAGCATTATACCCCATAAATGTCCCTGGATAGTCCATTCGTAGCCCACTCATTATTTCTGACCCAGTCTTCAATTCTGTTGTATAATCTAACTTTGTTGTTGAACCATATATTGAATTATATTTACCATTTAAATAATTTGGTAAATTTTCTGGATTTACAACCTTAGACATCATATCTCCTGCTTTTAAGTCCATTGACTTTGAATATATATCATTTAATAAACTTTGTCCTAATGGTGTTATCTTATTTTCTGCTGATGTTAATTTTACGACATCTTCCACTCTATAACCCATTCCTGTCACTATCTGAGTCATTCCTGGTGATGTTGTTGGTTTTAATACCATTGGTAAAGTACTCGCTCCGCCATTAACCATACCTAATATTCTCTCGATAGGATTTGATGATATTATAGGTACCCCAGAACTTACTCTTGTCACTGAATTTATTACTGATACCGAGCTATTTGTCGTCCCTCCTATTATTGCTGGCGCATTTGTTATTCCTATTGTACCATTAGAGTATACAAATTGACCATTTACATTTCCATATTGCTGTACAAAATTACCTGCTGTTTTCTGACTTACCAAAACATTATTTCCTTGTGTTATTACTCCTTTATTTGCCCCATACATTGTTAAATTTGTTTCTGTAAAGTCGAATTTTGGTCCTCTAGTTAATGCTTTTGTTATTTCCAGTGCCATTAATGAATCTACTGCTGAACTCACTTCTCCACCTGTTATTGCACTACTTAGCAAGTCTACTTTCCCTGATGGCAGTGTTATCATCATTTCTGCACTTCCTGCTTCCACTCCCACTGCTCTTAGTGAATTTACGACTCTCCATACATCCTGCTCAGTATTCACTCTTCCTAAATAAGTATTCCCTACATATACTTTTATGGCTCCGCTATCATTGAAACTTACATTATTAGATTTAAATGAATTTAATAATATTTCTTTTGATCCTTCTCTTGTTCCTTCTACATAATTCATTGTTTCTGTTCCATACAATACTGAATTCTTTTTCAATATTGAACCTCTTACTAAATCATCAAATGCTACATCTGCTATTTCTTCATCGGTTAATTTCTTTTCTTTCACCACAGTAGCAGCTTTAGTGGTAGTTTTAGTAGTTGTTTTTTTAGTAGTTGTTTTTGTGGTAGTTTTAACATTATTATATGTTGTTTTTACTTCTTTTACTACTTTTTTTGTAGCAGTCTTCGTAGCAGTTCCAACTTTCTTACCTTCTTTATCCAATATTTTTCTGTCACCTTGACTACCTGCTGTTAGTATTTTCGCAGCTGTCGGGCTATATTTATTAACTTCTTTTTTTATTGCTTTTTTTGTGTTCCCCCATCTTTTCTCTCCAATAAGTCCTTCCATAAGACCATTTATTAAAAACTGAGTATCTTCATCAGTATATCCAACCAAAGCCTGTCTGTCTTCATCTGTTAATATTGAATGCTGCCAGTCTGATATTCCTTCACTATCACTTAAATATCCTGTTTCTTTCACTCCTTTTAAATATTCCTCATATCCTAATTCTACATATCTAGCCTCATACTCTGAATCTTCTCCAAATTTCAAATGTGCCAACTCATGTCCAGATAAAGTATTGAAATCTATTGTTTGACCACTATCAACCCAGTCTTTATTTATCCAGACTGTTCCGTCCTTAGATACCGCAAATCCATTTGCATTCAGTTTACTTTGTGTTTCTGCATCCTGAGGCGCTCCTTCTAGGTCATCTTTATTATAATATTTCGTTGTTACTTCTTTTCCTACTATTCCGCTAAATCTTGATTTTACTTCATCTGACACTTGTTTTTGTGTCTTTCCTTTGGTGTCTATAAAGCCTATTTTCTCTAATCCTAGTACAAATCTTTCAGCACTTATATTTTTTAATATATTTAACTGTCCTGTTTCTGGATCTCTTTTTGTTAAAATATTTTTTATTCCATTTATATTTCTTAGAGCATCATCTGATATATCCTTATCTTTTCCTCTTCCTGCTGCTGTCAGCCAATACTCACTGCTTAAATCCACATTTATTGTATCTATTTGTGTCCCTTCAAATTCACCAACTTGATTATTCTTATCTCTATTTATTCCTTCTACATTAGAATTTACACGAACTCCTTCTCCTAATGTTGCCCTTACTTCTCTTGATTTATCTGTTAGTCCAAATATTACTCCTATTTTTGCTGTTGTTCCCATATCATATTTATAGACCCCATTTTCCATCACTTTATTTCCTTTAGAGTCTCTTTCATTATAAACAACACTTGGATATACTGTAACATTTATTCCTGCTTGGTGAGATTTATTTACATCCTTTATATCTTCCCACTCATAACCATTTGAATTTAATGCAAAATTTCCATCTATTAATGAACCTACTTGCTTAACTTTCCCGCCTGCTTCTAATTCCCCAGCTCCTGCGATAAAACTACTTGGCGTTTTTGTTATTTTCTGTTCTACACTGCTTTCGTTATAACCAATTCCAATAGAACTTGTATAGGCTCCTTTTTTAGAACTCATTGTATCTCCATTTTTTACAGTATGCTCTCCTATACCTATACCATAGCTTGCCGAAAACCCGCTGCTGCTTCCTTCTACCTTATTTTGTAAACTTTCTACTGTTATATCTCCTTCTACTTTCCCGCTTACGCTTCCTGTCTCGACATTTCCACCTTTTATTGTTAAATCTCCACCTACATTATAATGAGTATTTCCACCGGTAACTACTTGAGAATTTGTATAGTACTCTCCTGAAGACTCACTTTTTTGCATTCCTATGCTTGGTGTTAATACTGTTCCATTTTGAAACGGATTCACCTGTCCTTTTCCGTTTACAGATGGTCCACCTGGTATTAAACTTCCGCTTGCAGTGAATCCAAAACCTTCACTTTTACTGTCTTGTTTTATTGTACTCTTTCCTGCTTCTATAATTATGTCATTTGTTATATTATATGTAAGATTTTCATTTACTGCTAAATTACTTCCTCTGATATGTAAATTTTCTGCATTAAACTCTGCATTTCCTCTCACTACAATATTACTTCCTACCGAAATACTCTCTTCTTTTGTCATCTCGCTTCTACTATGACTAACTGTTAATGAAGCACTTGCTGATATTGGATTTGCAATCATAGTAGCCAAAGCAGCTTTAGTCCCAAAATAAGTATTTAACCCTTGAAATCCTCCATTTATATATCCTTCTTTTCCCTTAGCTCCTTCCAGTGCTTCATAGCTGTCTTTTATCTGATAAGCACTCTCTACTATCGGTACTCCTACTGTTACTCCCACTCCTACATAAGTTCTCTCACTAGTCTGGTGTATCTTTCTATATGCTTGTGCATCCAGTATATTTATATTTTTTGCATCTATTTTCATATCTCCGTCTACTAACAGGTTTGTTGCTATATGAGTATAGTCTCCCTCTTCACTTTTTGCATAATAATTTCCACCCACTTGTATCTGGTTATTTACTATATTTGTTGTTACTTCTGTTAAAGTATCCTTATTCTTCTCGTAGCCTACACCTGCTGATACACTCGCTCTTCCTACATCAAAGTTTGCTGTAAGTCCTTCTTTTACATGCTCTTCTCTTCTATATCCGTCTTCTGTTCCCGGTAACAGATATACTCCTTGTTTTCCTCTTAAATACAGATTTCCTGCTGTTTGAATATCTGCTCCTTCTACTATCAGCTTTCCTTCTGAATCATAACTTATTCCTGCTCCTGCATACATCTGTGTCAGCTTGTATCTTTCCTGACTTGAATCCACTGTATCTCTGCTTTTACTGTAGCTAAATCCTAATATGCTCTTGCTTGTTTTCTCTTCATAAAAACTTCCTAATTTATCTCTTGTTCCCTGAGTATAAATATTTCCATCTGACATTCCTACTATTTCTCCCTGAGCTAAAAGGTCTGCTCCCTGTAAGAATATTCCCTGGTTCTTTATTTGTTCCACTTGAGCATCATCTGTTCCTGTTCCTACATAGTTCATCAGGATATGTCTGCCTGCTGTCATTTGTGTTCCATTTGCATACTCATTATCTTCTATCCATGTCTTTACTGTTGTCTTCTTTCTTCCAAATGACTTCTTCTTCGTCTCTGTCGTCTGGGCATATCTGTATTCTGTATCTAATACTGATAAGCTTGTTATATATCTTTTTGCATTTAATACTATATCATTACTTGCTCTTAAGTTACTATTTATTAGTAAAATATCTCTTCCTGCTGACAGTATTGTATCTCCGCCGTTTCCTATCTGACCTGATACATTCACCATTCTGTCTACTGTATCCCATTTTCTCCCGTCTTCTACTACATTATGATCAAGGCTTCTAAGTGATATTGATGTATCTTCTATATCTGTTTTGGCTTTTAAATAAGTTCCTTCATTTCCTGCTATTATCCCGCCTACATTTCTTATACTATCTGCATCTATATATACCTGAC